>CAZFVW010000216.1:0-2804 GCA_964522285.1 uncultured Thermoplasmata archaeon
GATATAGGTATCTCGGTTAAGATATGGTCTGACCTTTTTTACAGCGTTCTCTGTATCATAGGATTTTGTGCATATTAATACACATTCGGAACCTCCAATTTTTTCTAAATCTTGAGTATATTTGATCGGTTCGGTTTTCTCTGTAAGTCCAGTTATCTCGACCCTTTCGATATCTAATCTTCGCCTACCGATTAGGTGAACCTCGTTTTCCCTTGAAAGTAATCCTGCTAGATATGTTCCTAAAGAACCAGGGCCGATGACACCAAATTTCATATATTATAATCTAACGAGTGATTAATAAATTTACCGAAGAATAAAAAATTAGGGGGTATGATAAAATCAAGATAGTATCTGGTCGACTTCCGTCTCCAGCACATTAAAATCATGTTGGTCCATGGTTTTAGGGTTTACAGATATCATCAAAATTGATTCATTCACAGCTACTTGATCTTTCAAAGACTGGATAAGGTGCAGTACAGTCTTAAAATCGTTATTACTGATAAGGTATTCAAAGCCATAAAATAATATGATACCGTCTTTTTTAGCTAAGAATTGCTCGACCGATAAGCTGAACTTTTCAAGATTTTTGGGACGAACGGCGTTCTCTCTATCAACACTTGATAACCATAGCATCGATACATCTTTCAGGCCGTGTAATTTTTTAACTTTTTTTGGGTACTGCCTAGTGATGAGCATCCCATTCATCCCGCTTTTGAGTGTCTCTTTAAATATGCTCATCGATTCGTCTCCATTTTCTTCTTTGATTAGATAAGTAGTACTTTTGAATATGTTTTTGGGTAGTTCATGTTTTACATGTGTTAAAAGATCATCTTTGAACTCTGTGCCGCATTCAAGGCATTCGCCGACTCTCACTCCACATGGGACGTGGTAATTCTCGCCACAATCACATTCGACCATCTTGCTGCCTTTTTGGATATTTACGTTACACACTTTGCAATTTTCAGCACCTTTTGATTCAGAGATATTGTATCCGCCTTTAGCTTTCTCAGATATATCTTGTTCTTCAACCTTTACATCTTTTTCTTCCCTTTCAATTTGGCTTTCCTTAGATTTTTCTTTTTCGGGTTTGGATTTAGGTTCCATCTCTTCATCTTCAATTTTTTGTTCTCCTAATCCTTTCTCACTCTTTTTTTCGGATGGTTTTCTATCTTCTTCCTGTATTTCCTCTTCATCCTCTGCAATTTTTTTAGTGACCTTCTGCTGTTCTTCCAATTTCGCACTCTTTTCTTTTCCTTCTTTTGATGCCCCCTCTTTCTCTAGTATGATCTTTTCAACCTTTCTTTTCAATCTTTCTGCTATTGAAGGTGTGATATGAGCTATCTCGGTAAGTTCTTGTAGGTCTGCATCATGGATATCCTCGAGATTTTTATAGCCATGGCTATAAATATTGCGTGATTTTGCCCTACCTATCCCTTCAACGTCTTTATATGTCTCAAGTATATCTTCTTTTTTATTTTTAGGGATACCCGATTTTTTCTCCTTTTTCTTTTCTTCCTTCTCCTCTATCTTCCGTTCTAATTCTTTCCCTCTCCCCTTAACTACCTGAACGATCCTTCTAGCCAGACTTCTTTTCACACCATCGATAGATGATAATTCGCCGGCGGATGCTTCCATCAATTTCTCAAGTTTTGTATATCCCTCATCATACAGCATCTTCGCTTTTTCTTTACTCATTCCCGGTATTGAACGGTATATATCTATGACTTTAGTTTTATATAATGGTGTGATACCGACATTTACTAGCTCACCATTAATGTCCCATTCGAGAACATATTCCCCATCTTCTAATTTTTCTGGGCCAAAATGTGTCTTTCTTATCCCCAACTCTTGGATTATTTTTTGTTGGTGTTTTTTGAAAGCGTTAATTATATCTTCGGGGGCATCTATGTAAACTTCTATTTCATCTTCATTTTTCAGATCGAATTCTCTCTTCATACTTTTTAGTCTCAACCTTATCTCATCAGCTAAAACGTCATCCCAAATATCAGGGTCGATATCGAGATCTAAATATATGAACCCGTCTTCTATTTGTCTTTCTATAAAACCTTCTGGGACATCTTTTTCAAACTCTACCATGTTCGGTTGAATCTCTAGTATATGGCCGTCGACTCCCAGCGAATATTCTCCTGTTTCTATACCTCTTTTGATCTCTTTAGCAGGCCTTTTCTTAAGCATAAGTTCTATCCTACTGCTCCATTGTCGATATGATTTTCCGATAGCATGTCTATTAGGATGTACTTTCAAGTCCATCTCATCCCATTCTTCACCAACACCTATCGATAATATGTCCTTTACTTTTGCTTTATGTTTAATTATATCCTCATACCGACCTATAAGTCTTTCAAGCAATGGATCTTCAGATTTGATTATGATCCTTTTAAGAGGCCATTTTTCAGGAAGTTCACCATAAACTTTCCCTGTAAAGATATTATCAACAATATCCTGTATCCTTTTCATATCTTTTTCTACTTCTTGGTCTATAAGCATCTTGTTAGCTACAGGCCTTTCACACATAGATACTGAATCGAATCTCGCTTCTAAGTTCCGGTATATCTCTTCAGAAACATAAGGTGCTATAGGTGATATCAGTTTTGAAACTGTGACAAGAGCATGATGGAGAATTTTTAATATTGAACGAGTTGTTTTTTTATCGTTATCATCAATTTTTGATTTACAGATACTAAAATACCATTGAGCTGCATCTTTGATAATAAATTCATCTAGGATATCTATTACCTCATCATAATTGTATACATCGTAAGCGTCTTCGACCTTCAAAACCA
>CAZFVW010000217.1:0-2799 GCA_964522285.1 uncultured Thermoplasmata archaeon
AACCATCCGATCACACTTTCCTTAACAACATCTGATAGGAAAGCTTGTTCGACCCTATCAGATATGATCTTATCTACTTGATCAGCATTGTAAGGAGAGAACGGTATGTGAAAAGGTTGGAAGGAGGAAAGAGAATAATCGTTGACTTTCTCAGTGATCCGAGGATGGTTGGTAACCAGAATGGTCATGATGTTGACCATATCGTTAACGTATTCGCCCAACCTCGAGGTGTGATAAAATATGTTGTCGATTGGATCGCTCTTAGATCTGGCAGTATCTTTTACTTTATCGACCTCATCCAAAATCAGGATCAAATTTTCATCAGAGTCCGATAAATACTCGGCTAAGCTGGTAACAACCCTATCAAAAGAATGCCCTTTAGAGGGGTAATCCATGAACTCCTGGTTCAACATGATAAAGATGTCATAAACTGACTTTTTCTTGACGTTTATGTAAACTAATTTACCATCCATATCTTCCCTTTCCAGATACTGGTTGACATCATCACAGATCTTTTTCAAGCTGTGGGTTTTCCCGGTGCCGGTTGGACCCAAAACTAGCAGGTTCGAACCGATCTTATCGTCCAATTGGAACACTATCTCGTCCAATATCTTATCCATCTCCTCGTCCCTGTACTTCAATTCATCGGGGACATGCTCAGGAGACAAACAATCGGGATCTTTAAACACTTTTTTTCTCTCAAATTTTTCCGTCAAAGACATGAAAATCTACCTCGATGATCAACGGCATAATCGGACATTAGACACACACATGTATGTATCCACTCGTAACGCCGATCATGCCTATACCTTGATCTAGAAAGTCCTCCTAAAATGATATTCGAAGTTTATACATCTAAAACAAGAAACCACTTTTTCCATCGATATCATTCTCCACTGGACTTTTCCTTCTCTAAAATAGCTACTGCCATGGCACTTGTAACATCGTTACCGTGCAAAGCCAAACGTTCCAGCCTGTCTTTGTTTTCCTTCACATAACCTCTTAAATTATCTCTTCGTTCCATATCTGCTCCGCCCTCGTTGTATCTGTTTTTTTCCTTCATCTAAATCTACGACCAATCTCTTAACTTATCGTATATAAGTAAAACGGAGGTCATAAAAAATAAAATTTAAAAAAATAGTTTTTTTGAGATTTATCCAGATTGTGTTTTCTCCTTCACCAGCTTGCGAAAATCCTCCCTCAATTCATCATCAGACCTGATCACTTTTATCATCCCCATAAATTCCTGCATATCCTTCAACATCTCAGGATCTTTTTGTGCTTCTTCGGTGAATACTCTGGTAACCTCTTCCTCATCCTCCTCGATCTGCTGTGCTGCTTCCATGCTCAGAGCCATACCGCACTTGTAACAGAATTCTCCATCGGGTGGAACGCTGTTCCCGCAGCGTGGGCACTCTTTGGGGGCTAGGGTGGATTCCTCAGGTCTTTCCTGGTCCTCTATTCCGTGCAGTCTTGCATACGAAGCATCAACGTCTCTCCCGCTCAGGTGGACGTATTGGGCCGGAACGTCGCTTCCCTGGACCCACCCGAACCAAATATTCATCTGTGCTTCAGTGAACCTGTTAGCTAAATATGTGGCTCTAGAGTGACGAAAGTGGTGGGGATTAACTGGTTTTTCTATTCCCGTGTTTTTCTTGGCCTCTCTCAACATCTTAAGCATATACCGATAGGATATCCTATCCTTGGCATCTGTGCCCACAAGTTTGGACCATACATAACTGTCAGATTCCCTATTTGGGTGATTGGTCAACCAATTGTTGATGTGAGGTACAGAGGATATGAGAGGGACCCTTCTGCTCCCTGTCTTACCGTTGATCACTATCTGGTATCCGTGTTTGTGATCTCTAAGGTCCTTTACTTGTATATCTATCAGCTCACCTATCCTCGCACCAGTTTCCCACAGAATAGAGATGAGAGCTTTGTCACGTGCATTATTTGCCGAGTCTATAAGGTCTGTAACATCATCTTCGGTTAAAACATCTTCAGGGAGTGTTTTGTTCCTAGCCCTGTAAGAAGTATTGATCCACTCTGCAACCTCTGGATATTCACCGTCATTCAGCCACCCATAGAACCTTTTGATCGCACCTTTATAGTCAACAAAGGTTCTCTCGGAGATATCCCTCTTCTTCACCTTCTCTAAAAGTTTTTTCAGATCTTCCTTCTCTGCTTTATCAAAATCAAAATCAGCATATTGAGCCATTATTTTCAATCTGGCTAGGACATTCTGCTGCCACGCTGGACTCAATCCATCCAATACAAAATCTCTCTTCATCTCAACAAATAGTTCTTTGTTCTTTTCCCTGATCTCGTCGCTGTTCTCTATCGCGTTGATCAAAGTTTCCACTTTGTGTTCAAAATCAAGAGTTGTCATGCTAACCGGTAAGGCCTACAGGTATAAAAACGTTATGAACCTCAGGTACAAATCCCCGTGCCCCCATTCACTTCGTGAATCACTCTATTTTAATAAATTGATGAAAAAGATTATATCGATTCTGTTCTATTTCCCTTATTATTTACTTTAAGGAGACAGTAAAATGACAAAGAAAATTTTCGTTTGCGGATTCGTATTTATGTTGATTTTGAGCGGTGTCCAGGTCGGTATCGGTGGAGTTAAATCTGCCAAAGAGGGGGGCTCCGATACCATGTACGATGGTGGAGATGGTACATTAGGTGATCCCTACATGATAACGAACCTAACAGATCTACAAAATGTGAGTGCAGATCTTGAAGCGCATTACCGACTAGGTAACGACATCGACGCCTCTGGAACATACGGAT
>CAZFVW010000218.1:0-2798 GCA_964522285.1 uncultured Thermoplasmata archaeon
AATGTGAAGGTGCCGTCTTCGGTGGTCTCTCCGGTCTTTATACTTAGCTCGTTCTCTATTGTCTCTCCGATGTGGTCTGCTCCTTTAACGTGGCAGGCGGTCCCGTGACATATCTTGATGACGTGATCGCCTAAAGGTTCGAATCGAAACTGAGCGTAAAAAGTTGCGACTCCGTAGACCTTGCTCTCCGAGAGTTCTAACCTGTGGGCTATCTTAGCCATCACTTCCCTGGGTAGGTATCCGAACCGTTCCTGGCTCGCCTGCAGCATGGGTATCAATGAACTCGGCTTGGCAGGGTGTCTATCCATTATCTTTTTTATCTCTTCCTCTGGAACTACTACCTCGGCCTTGGCCGAAATCTTGACCTCGTACTCGCATTTGGGGCAGACCGCGTATTCTTCAGCGGTCCCAACATAGTCCCACTCATATCCACAATTTTGACATTCTAATTCCATCTTTCCACCATTTTCTATAATTCATAATATTTCCAATCTGCTTCTTCTAAAATATTTTCTATCTTCTCGAAGATATCCAGATCTCTCCGGGTCTTCTCTGCTTTATCTTTGATCTTCTTACTGATGACGTTGAATTCCTGCTGGTCGTACTTGGTACAAAGTTCTTCGATGTCTTCGCCAGCATCGCAGGACTCCAATTCATCCATGAACTGTTTTTCTTCTTCGCTGAACCGGCCATCATCTTTCTTCGGTGCAACCACGGTCGCTTTCGCCGGTATCCTTTTGTCGTGTTTTTTCTTCTCTTCACCAGATCTGTCCCTTTCATCTAAGTGATCGACCACTTGTGCTCTAGCAGGTATCTCGATCTTGTACTCGCATTCGGGACAGGCAGCGTATTCCTCACCTTCCTCAGACTCCTCGTGATCCCATTCGTGCCCACAACTATCGCATTCTATACGCATCTAAACACCTCGAGAGGAATCCGTTTCACAGGTTCGAGTAATCCCAACTTGCATTCTCTAATGTATCTTCGACTTTTTCGTACCTTTCGAGGTCTTTTCTCATCTGGTTGACTTTTTCTTTTATCTTTTTCCTGAGCACGTTGAATTCGTCCTGTTCGTACTTCAGATATATCTTTTCAAAATCTTCCGTTTCCATACCAGCAACCAATTCTCTGATGAACTGATTTTCTTCATCGTTCAATCTATTGAGTTTTATCTCGGGGGCTACGACTTCAGCTTTCGCCGATATCTTCACCTTGTAGTGGCAGTTCGGGCAGGTTGCATAGTAATCGCTTTCGCCTTTATAATCCCATTCGTATCCGCAACTTTTGCATTCTAATTCCATTTTTACTACCTACTACCTACTACATTTATTTTTATTTATAGTTATTTAAGAAAATAGATGAAGGATAAAAATAACGGTGCTTTTCGGCTTAATCTTGTGCGTAGTGAATAAACTTGCATAATTGTGCATAAATAATCATAAATTCTTTAATCTATGAATCCATTATACTTGGTTATACTTCATAAACAGTGTAAAATAAAATGTAAAAATAAGAGGTAGTAACTTGGAGATAGATAAGAGATACGTAGGCATATCCGATGACGGATCGGAGGAACGATACGAGATAAAGGTTTACAGGGATGAAGAGTGCACGGAAGAGATCAAAGATATCGATTTTGGTCCTATCGAGCCAGGGCAGGAAAAATCCAAGTGGTTTTGGCTTAAGAACACTGGTGAAGTCTACCTTCCGCGGGTCTTCGTGGGTATGGGCATAATCGGGAAAAGGGGATGGGACTCCATCTCCGAAAGTTACCTAGGAGGATCGCTGGATATAGGTGAAAAATGCATAGCTCCTTTCCGTTTGAAGGTCGAAACCGATGCCGATCTCGGTGAATATTTAGGCTCGATACCGATCACCGTTTACGGAGATGAGGGAGTGTTATGAAGTATTATGTAGTATTATGTAAAATTAATTATTCTTAGGTAAACTTTTTATAAATAACTCATCTTCTAAACCGAGGTTCATACCATGCACAAGATCGTCGAGAAAGAAAAACTCAATGAAGAGATGACGAGGATAGAAGTTGAAGCTCCTTTAGTCGCTAACAAGATCAAACCCGGCCAGTTCATAGTTTTAAGGATGCACGAGAAGGGAGAACGTATCCCTCTCACTTTTTACAAGAAAGATGTCGATAAGGGGACAGTACACATGATATTCCAGAAGGTTGGAAAAAGCACCCACGAACTCGACTCCATGGAGGAAGGGGATGAGATCCTCGACGTTGTTGGGCCCATGGGAAGACCCGCTGAGATAGAAAAATACGGTACTGTGGTTTGTATCGGCGGCGGTGTAGGGACACCAGAAGTCTTTCCGGTGGCCAAGGCACTCAGGAACGCTGGGAACGAAGTCATAGTAGTATCTGGGTTCAGGACAAAGGATCTGGTCATATGTGAAGATGAACTCGACAAAGAGTGTGCCAACGAACTCTACATCACCACCGACGACGGTTCCTATGGAATAGAAGGGTTCACCAGCCACGTTCTTGAGGAACTCATAGACGAGAAGGATGTCGATCTGGTTCACACCGTCGGTCCACCGATAATGATGAAAGTCATAGTAGATATCACAAAGGAGCACGACATACCAACGAAGGTTTCACTGAACTCCATAATGCTGGACGCTACGGGCATGTGCGGCTCATGTAGAGTCGAGATCGATGGGGAGATGAAACTCGCCTGCGTGGACGGCCCCGAATTCGACGGCCATAAAGTGAACTTCAAAGAACTCATGAGCCGGATAACCATGTTCCAAAATCAAGAGGAAAAGGCCCTCGAAAG
>CAZFVW010000219.1:0-2778 GCA_964522285.1 uncultured Thermoplasmata archaeon
AGCATAGAGCATGAAACAGGTATTTTCGATGGCTCTAGTAACCATAACCTTCTCGAAGAATTTTCTCGTTACGGACGGGGATGCTGAAATACATACCAATATCTCTGCACCTTTCATGGCCATCTTCTTCGTTAGTTCCGGAAGAAATAGATCGTAACAGATGACGATACCGACTTTTCCTAAAGGAGTATCGAATATCGGGGCTTTGGAATCCGAAACAAAATACCTCTTATCGTTGAATAAGGCAAAATTTGGGAGATACGATTTTCGATAAGAATCCACCTTTCCGTCGGGGGTGGCGATCAGTGCTGAATTGTATAATCTGCCTTTTCCAGGTTCAGATCTCTCTGGCATCCCACAGATTATCGTGGTATCGTTGGCTACAGCCAAATCAGATATCATATCCGATGAATCACCAGGGATAGTTTCTGCTTCTTTCCAGACCCGATCTCCAAGCTTATAACCTGTCAGGAACATCTCCGGGAAAACAAGGATGTCTGTTTCCACTTCAGAAGTTGTTTCGCTTATGATATCGTAGTTGTTTTCTTTATCGCCGAGTGTGTGTTTTTTCTGGACAAGAGTTACCCGCATATTATCGGGATAAAATATGAAAAGCATGTATTTAGATATTGATATTGATTGACATGTCGTGAGATCATCTAGAAAAAATATATTCCAATCACATCCCATAAATCCATATACCCCCTTTTTAATCTTAAATCGGTGATGATTTGCCCGAAATAGAAAACACCATCTCAAGGATACAAAAAAGTTCTCAAGAACTCCTGAACACAGAAAATCTCATGGTAGATGTTATCGAGGAGATGATCAAAGATGAGATCAAGAAGTATATACACAGCAAATTGGATGAAAATGAAGAACTGAAAAAACAGTTCAAAGAATCCGTCGAGTTGTTGATGGAAGCGAAAGCTAAAGAAGCCTTTGCTTACGGCATGCTGGCCAAGTCCAGTGCCGATCTAGGTATGGAATTGATACCTCCAAAGTTGAAGAAAGAGATCAAATCTAAATTGTCAGAGATAATCGAGGAAAAGATGGAAGAGATCATGGTGGATTAAACAACACTTGCATAGTCATGCAAAGGTTTTAATACTTTTATCTTTTTTTATCTGTCGATGGATATATCCGAAGGTATCGACTATCTAAGCGACACCTATTCGAATATAAAAAGGAAATTCAGCCGACCTGAGAAAGAGGAGATATTATCAGGAGATATTATCTCGGTCCTGTTCAAACTTGGTTGGCCGATGATGATAGCTACATTTTTAAGAACACTTTACAATCTTGTAGATACCTTCTGGCTTGGCCATCTTCCCGGTGAAGAAGCAGAGTTATCTGTAACAGCAGTCGGTCAGTCATGGACCTTCGTTTTCTTGATGATGTCTTTAGGGATAGGTTTCGGAGTAGCGGCTTTGGCACTGGTGTCTCAGCATACCGGAGCAAAAAATTATGAAGAGGCATCCAGAGATGCGGGTCAGTTGTATCTTATAGCTATCATATTTTCCACAGTAGTCGGTATAATAGGTTATTTCATGACACCTTACTTTTTGGATATATTAACTGGGACCGGTGAGACTGCTGCAGACCTAGCTCTTTATGGGACCAGATATCTTCAGGTGATTTTCCTTGGCCTACCGTTCATGTTCCTGTTCTTTGCCTTTTCATTCGTACTCAGAGGATGGGGCGACACTATCACTCCCATGAAGATAACTGCGGTGTCGGTTAGCCTGAACCTTTTGATAGACCCTATACTGATATTCGGTTCGGGTCCTATCCCTTTTTTAGGGATCACGATCCCAGAATTACCTTTGATCGGAGCCATTCCAAAGATGGGTATCAGAGGGGCGGCTATAGCTACTATCACGACTAGAGGGATAGGAGCGATATATGGGATGTATATATTGTTCTCTGGCAAATTGGATATAGAAATAAATTTATCTTATCTAAAACCAGATCTCAGTAAGATCAAAAAATTTCTCAAGATCGGTTTACCCGCATCCTTCGGTAGGATGGGGAGTGCCTTCGGTTTTATAATACTCTGGGCCATAATCTATCGTTTACCCAACCCTGCAGTTGCAGGAGCGGCTTATGGAGTCGGCAACAGGATACTCAATATCACATTCTTAGTGATGGGAGGCCTCGCTATGGCTATGAGCACCATGGTAGGCCAGAGTCTGGGGAATGATAATAAAGAAAGAGCTGAACAGATCACTAAAAAAGGCATAACTGTAATAGTAGCTCTGATGGCGGTTTTTGCGGTTTCAATATTCTTACTGAGGAACGTTCTGATAGGTGTATTCATCCCTGGAAATACGGATGTGATCAACGCCGGAGCCGAGTTCTTGATGATATTCGCACTGGCTATGCCCTTCTTCGGGATTTTCAGAGGGGTGACTTCGATATTGGGCGGTTCTGGCCACACCATGCAGCAGATGGGTCTCAGCCTGACTAGATTATGGGGCTTGAGATTACCCCTGGTTTTCCTGTTCGCTATACTGATAGGTATGAACGCCAGCGGTGTATGGTTGGGTATGGCCCTCAGCAATGTGATAGGAGCGGGGTTGGCTTTGTTAGTGTACTCCATGGGTTGGTGGAAGGAGAAGATAATCGAAGGTGAACCCACTCCCGGCCCGGCGATCGAGATAGAAGATAGTGATGAGGAATCAGAACAGGAAGGATAACACTTGCATGGGCATGCAAACCTTTAAATAGAATATATATTATTTAGTTTATTATTGCAGGGTCCAAGGAAGATCTCAG
>CAZFVW010000220.1:0-2777 GCA_964522285.1 uncultured Thermoplasmata archaeon
TTTGGAACCCTCTGACAACATCTCTTTGATACTTCTAACCGAATCGATATCCCTCTTAACTTCTTCAACTCCCCTGATCTGAAACTTTTTACCATCGTAAAATGGACAGAAAGCACATCTGTTCCAGGAACAGTTACGAGTAGGTCTGATCAAAAGAGAACGAGAACCACCTTCACTGGGTGGTCTGATTGGACCCATCTCGAATGAATATGTTTCTTGATCTTTATCCATAAATACTCGAATCCAACGCGAGGTATTATTCTTTATGGAATTCGAAATCAAACTTTTGATAGATCAGACCGATGATCGAAATTCGTGACCAAGCGCTAAATTGAGCACTAAATAAACTAGTAAAGATATTTATACCAATGACCATATTTGTACAATCATGTGGGAAATCAAGAAGCATTTTAAAAATTATTCCGCACAGCAGATAATCGCTAAGTTCTTTTTAGAGAGCGGGTTGAGTGTGAAGAACGACAATGTATACTGCAATGGCGTCCAGATGTCGTCTTCTCGTATAGGTAGGGTTTTAGATGTTGATCGAAGAACAATAGATGCTACAATAAAGACTATCCAGAACAATGAGGAACTGTCTAAGATATTCAAGAATTTAAAAGCTACCGCCTTCTTCAAAGAAGTCGCCATGGATATAGATGCAGGCTTGATAGAGATAATCCCCGACGATCCCCATGGAGTCGGTATCCTCTCAGGTGTTACCCACAAGATATCTGAATTAGGTATCAGTATAAGGCAGTGCATCACCGAGGATCCAGAATTTACCGAGGAGGCGAAACTGTATGTTATCACCGAATCATCAGTTCCTATGGATGCTATTGACGATATCAAGAAGGTGCCCGGAGTTAAAAGTGTAGTAGTCTATTAATGTACATTATTGTACACATAAGTATTATATAATACATTACCCTTAAACTATTCTATGCAGCGAACAGAAAGGGATTTAGTTTGGCGTTACTAGTGTATTAGAATCAACCACAGAAGCTGCAGCTTTTTTTGTTAAGGAGTTGAAGATGATGATCGAAGAGACTATTGAAGATATAAGGAGGAATAGAGTATGAAAGAAAGCCGCTACGAATTGCCCATAGAAGAGATGCCGGACAGATGGTACAATATACTACCAGATCTTCCAAACCCCCTACCACCGCCTAAAGACCCTGAATCGGGTCCATCGCGGTTGGATAAGTTACCAGAGGTGTTCAGTAAGGGGGTTCTTGAACACGAGATGTGCACAGATAGGTACGTAGATATACCTGATGAGGTGAGGGAACTGTATCTACAGGCCGGTAGACCACGTCCGTTGATACGGGCTAGGAGATTAGAAAAGAAGTTGAACACCCCTGCTAAAATGTACTATAAAGCAGAATTCTACAGCCCGACTGGAAGTCATAAAGTTAACACGGCTATACCACAAGCCTACTTCGCAAAACAGCAGGGTATAGAAAGGATCACTACGGAAACAGGTGCAGGACAGTGGGGAACGGCTCTAGCTTATGCTTGTTCGCTGGTAGGGATTGATCTAACGGTATATTGGGTCCGAGCAGCATCGTCCTGGAAGCTGGGTAGAAGGAACTTCATGCAGTTGTACGGAGCCGAAGTACACGATTCACCCAGTCCCAACACAGATGTCGGTAGCAAGATGTTAGAAGATGACCCGGAGCACGAAGGATCACTCAACATAGCGATATCAGAAGCATTGGAGGACGCAGCTTCCGACGAAAAAGCGATCTACAGTCTAGGTTCGGTGCTCAATCATGTTCTTTTACATCAGACGATCATAGGGCTGGAAACAAAGAAACAGTTCGAGATCGCCGACGATTACCCGGATGTAGTGATATCGTGTTTGGGCGGTGGAAGTAATTTTGGAGGCTTAGCTATCCCCTTCGCAGCGGATCGGATAAAGAATGGATACGATACCAAGTTCATAGCGGCCCAAAGTGAAGCTGCTCCTAACTTGAAAGGCACATACGAATACGATTTCGGAGATTATGCCGAACAAACACCTCTGCTAAAGATGTACACCCTAGGTCACCGATGTGTGATGCCATCTATCAAAGCCGATGGTCTCAGGTATCACGCTGCAGCACCGATAATCAGCGCTTTGAAAAAAGAGGGTTATATAGATACCATAATATACCCTAAAGATGAAAATTATGTCTTCGACAGAGCGAAAATGTTCGTTCAAACAGAAGGATTCCTGCCCGCACCAGAATCCGCGTACAGTATCGCTGCAGCCATCGATGAAGCCAGAGAATGTAAAGATAGGAACGAGGATAAAACCATAGTTTTCAACGTAAGCGGACATGGATTTATGGACATGGATGGTTACCGTGAAATCCTAGGATTGGGTCGATCTAGTAAAAATACTAGGACCTGATTCACGTCCCGCTCCTCATCCACTTTAAAAAACTCGAAAACCTTTCCCTTTTTCTTGTTATACCTTTCAACTAACCGCCGATCAGTTTCCGTATCTCCGATATAAACACCCTTCTCGGCTTCGATCATCTCAAAACATATTGGGTCTGGTTTCGTCCCATCATCCCTTTTGACAACGTGGTCGAATTCATGTTCGATGACTTCTTCAGGATATTTTTCCACAAATTTTACATCAATCTGGCACCGCTTCCAAGTTCCCATCACCTCATAATTTACGTTTCTGTGATACCATAAATTATCCAAGTAAAGAGCTGGATATGTTTATTAAAACTCTAGATTCCACGAGAAAGGATGGTCTTATATTATCACATATTTTACGGGTT
>CAZFVW010000221.1:0-2763 GCA_964522285.1 uncultured Thermoplasmata archaeon
ACGATATCGGTTTCTGATTTTTCATCTCCTAATAGCAGAACCCACACATATAGTTTATCGATGAGACCTTCAATTTCGGACACCTCCCCCTCTAAGTGATAAATAAGGGGTCGTCGTAGTAATGCAATCGATAAAATGCACGGGCAGGCGCGTAAAGATGATAGTCGGTCGGATCGAGTGAAGACGGCTCTGGTAGCTCAGGGTTACAGTCCCAGGACGATCAAGTCTTATGTTCATTACATCGAGGATTATTTTGGATACGTGGACAATAGTGGGGATATCGAGGAGGTCAACGATTATCTAGCTCATCTCTCCGAGGACTTGGATCTGTCAAGATCTACCATGAACGTGGCTATCAGCGCGGTCAGATTCTATTTTAAACATTTCTATGGGGTGGAGTTACCTGATCAGGTGTCTAGACCGAAGAAGGAGAAGAAATTACCGAAGATATTGAACCGGGAGGAGGTCAAGGCGGTCTTGTCTGCTCCTGATGATGTGAAGGCAAGGGCGATCCTCACTTTGACCTACTCTTCTGGGCTGCGGGTGAGCGAAGTCGTGAGTTTGAAGGTTTCTGACTTGGATTTCGAACGAGAGTCTGTCACGGTGAGAGGTGCGAAAGGTGGTAAGGATAGGGTGACGGTCTTCTCGGAGAGGGCGCAGGAGGTCGTTAAAGATTATATGAGAGCTTATAAGCCTACTTACTGGCTCTTCCCCGGTCAGAAAGACGGGAGTCATCTGACTACGAGATCCGCACAGCTGCATTTTAAGAACGCTTTGCGAGATACGAACATCCAGAAGAAGGTCGGAATTCATTCTCTAAGGCACTCTTTCGCTACTCATCTACTGGAGAACGGGACGGATATCCGGTATATCTAGAGAGCTCTGCTCGAAAGGTATCTGGAGAGCCGTTAGGCTTTCCTGTATATACAGAAGTTCTTGGGGCACAAGAGCACGTCCACGACCGAGATCTATACACACGTGACGAATTCTGCGCTGCGGAGGATCAAGTCGCCGCTAGACGAGATGTGATGTGTGTGAAATAACCTGAAATTCTATAATAAACATTATTAACACATAAATTTTATATACAAACTATAACAGTTATATGATGATAAGATGGCGACCACGATCCAGGTAGATGTTGAAACCCGAGAAAAGCTGAAGAGATTCGGCCATAAGGGGGAATCCTACGATGATATCATAGAGAGATTGATGAACTACTGCGAAGAATTGAATCTGGAGGAGTTCATCGAAGCTAAGTGGAAAAGACTGCAGGAAGAAAAAGACGAATACGTCCCCTTGGAAGAGATATAGATGGAGATAATGTTACATCCGCGGGTTAAAAAATATATCGATGAGTCAGGTGAGAAAGAAAGACTCTTAGAGCACATCAAAAAACTAGCTGATGATCCTTACAATTTTAGGAGCGGGGTAGATATAAAGAAGTTGAAAGGAAAACGTCATGACATGTATCGATTAAGAGTCGGAGATCATAGGTTTGAATATTTTATCGACGAGGAGAAGATCTGGATCGATGATGCGTTTCATAGGGAAAGAGGTTATCGGTGAACGATGTAATCATTCTAATTCTCTTTTTCTTCCGTAATCTTCGAGTGAAATATGCTTTTCCTGGTCATCCTCTGCTTTATTATGGATATGTTTTGTGAGTGATTCCAACTCTTCTCTGACCTGTTTGAGTGTGCGGCCTTTGTCGTTTTTTACTTGTTCCTGTCCCTCATCTATAACCTTGAGCATTCTTTGTGATAGATTCCTTTCTTCAGGCATCATATAGTATAAACTAACTTAGTAATAAATGATTTTTGATTCAATCTGAATACTTCTTTTTAGCCAGTTTATCGGCCTCTTCTTCGACTTCTGAGTGTAGTTCGTCGATATCTTTTTCTTCGATCTCTTCTTTGACCGATCCGACGAGTTCTTTCAAGTCAGATTTTTCTTTTTCATCCATCTTGCTGATTTATTGATCATATTGCTTTTATAATTTATTGACCCACAATCTATTTATGTTGATTTTTTGATATACATCTATGTCAAAGATGGTTCCTGTTGAGATCCAATTTACTCAAGAAGAATTAGAACGTATCGATAGGTCTGTAGAGAAAAGAGGATATGGATCAAGAGCCGAGTATATCCGGGATGTTGTTAGCAAACGCCTCTCCGTCACCTCGTTGGAGGATATTAGTGACAAATTTAGGGAAGTAGATGTGACTGAAGAAGAATTGGAAGAAGATATTAATGAAGTCCGTGAAGAGTTGTGGGAAGAAGATTGATCATTCTTCTCCGTGAAGACCCCATTCGATATCTTTCTCTAAGTTTTTTTCGATCTTCTCTTTTCCAGATGTTTTACGATGAATTTTACATCTTCAGAACCTGATCCAATAAGTTCAGTAAGTTCTTCTTCAGATATATGCCCTTTAGCATATTCCAAAACTATAGCTTCCTTTAGATTGAGAGTTTCTTCCTTCACAGCGTGAGCGATTATATTCCTAAGCCACTCACTTCTTGAAACGTGAAGCACTTTAGTGATCGCATTGATCTCTTGTAATAGGTGCTCATTTAATCGGATGTTTACTTGGGTGGACATACCAATCGTTATACGATGGGTGTTAAATGATATAAATCACATGTTTCTCTAAAAACTGTTAATTCGGGATAAAAACATTTATCTATAGAACATCTAATAATTAACTGAACATGTCCGGGATAGAAAAGATAATAAAAGAACTAAAAACCGAATTAAAAGAT
>CAZFVW010000222.1:0-2758 GCA_964522285.1 uncultured Thermoplasmata archaeon
AAATATGATGCTATTATAGCAAAACCAGCGAGTGCTGCGAAAAAAGTAAAAAAACAAAAAATACCGATATATTCATCACCATATAACAGAGTATAGATTATGGAGAAAGGAGGAAATGCCAGCAGTATCAATCCGATGACCGCTTTAGCCCTGGAATCATCAATAATGGAATCTTTTTCGAAATCCTGTTCCTTTAGTTTTACACTACTTTTATTACCCCCGTATCTGCTCTCGTACTGGGTTCTATTCTCTTCCCCCCAATTATTCTTTATCTCCCAACCAACTTCCCCCACTTCTTTTTCTTGATCCATCCCATCAGCGTTATATACCTCCTCATCAGCAGCTAACTGTTCTTTTTGGGGTTTTTCTAAGAGCTTATCTAAAAATAAAGTACCGTCTCGTTCTAAACCGTTGTATAAAGTAAAAAACGAATAATCTGTTTGGTCATTCAATTCCATAAAGGTCATCTGATCTTGCTGTTCATCTTCAATCACCGTAACACTGCAAGATTTAAGATCCTCGTAGAGATCCTTCGCTTCCTTTCTACCTTTTGGTAGAAGAGAATAGGTTTTCTTCTTCCTTTTCTCTCCCTGTATCCTGGACTTTTTTGACTTGACTTTTTCCTCTTCCTCCAAAGATATCAAACACTGGGCCGCGTAAGCTCTGCTCACATCTATCTCTTCTGCTATCCCGTCTTGAGTGAGTGAAGGAGGATATTCCATCGCCCATCCTGGCTCACCTTCTAGATATAAATGGACAAGGGCTTTTTCCTTGACCGTCATGTCTAGAGGCTTTATCATCTTCTCTCCTCATTTTATAATGGATGATGTTATATTGTTTTTTCTCCTATATCCACTCTCTTGGGCCATGCACCGATGTCAATTTCAGTAGCGTACATATCGTAATAATGGATACCTTGGACACGGAAGTTACCTTCTTTGGATGGTATGAAAACTACGTCGAATTCGACTGATGTACCGTTCCTAAGGTCAGTAATGTATATCCTCAGTTCTCCGTCCTCTATTTCGTAATTGGATATGTGTTCATCATCCATCAAGTATTCATAATCGACAGCCCTGAAACCTGTGGGCAGCGGGATTATGATTATACCCATCTTGGAGTAAGGCGCATCCTCCTCGTAACTTAATTCTATGGACATCTCGTATTCTTCACCGACCGTCCCTTGTGCGGGTATCCTGACATCGAAATATATATCCTCTATGTTGGTACTGCTAACCCATTCTATGTATTCTTCATATACTATCTGCAAAGATACTCTTCCTTCACCAGAACTAGTCAATTCGACAGTATTAGAACTTTTTAAGTGTTCAGTAAGATCATATACGTAGGTTTGATCACGGTTTTCTTCAGTAAAATTAACTTGTTTAAGCTGTTTACCATTTAACTTGATGGAGATGTTCATCTCATCCATATCGATCTCACCCGAGTTTTTGATGGCCTGGAGTGCTACAACAGTATCCTGGGTTGTGTAAAATGTTCCAAATTCGTTCCTGTTCTCTAAGAGATATTTTACCGCTTTATCCGTGGTACTTCCATAACCCTCCCCTACAAGGGCCATGAGTGCATATCCCGTTGTTTCTATGACCTTGCTTCCTGACGATGCAACATAGTAGTTATCTGAATCCTGAAGCATAGAACTTTTGGACTGCCAATATACACTATTATTCTCTTCTATCCTTAAAGAGTTGATCTGGGTCAACATAGACTCGTATCTGCTGTCGGTTTCACCTGCCATCTTTAAAGTTAACGCTGATAAGGATAGTATATATGGATCGTCCCAGTGATCATTAATATTTTTATCTATGTATGATAAACCTTTCTTTACTGGGCTAGATGAGGTATCATAACCAGAGTAAATTAGAGACCTAGTTATGTAAGCTGTAGTAGCTACCTTCTTATCTTTCAATTCCTGACTTGTAGTTTCATAAAGGCCCCACTCTGGAAATTCCCACGATCCATCATCATTTTGTTGTGTGACGAGCCAATCCTGCATATCTGTTATAACCTTATCATCAACAGCTAATCCTTCATCCTTTGCATCTTTGAATGTCATCAATCCCCAAGAAGTGAGCCATGGATGGACATCCTGATCATCTGTGAACCAGACGATCCCTCTGCCTTTACCGTTTCTTGCTTCTTTTAGATACTGCATCTCGTGCTGTATGCCCTGTACAACTATCCTTTCGTACTCTTCCATATTCTCTGGCGGATCCTCTGATTCAACGGCTATCCCATAGGCTAATACATCAATGGATAGTGTCGAAAGGCTCTGTTCTCCACATCCTCTGACTTGATGGATGAACCCTTCTGCAGAATCGAGCGTGACTGAATCCATACCACCATACAATTTAACGAAGGCTGTTTTACTTACGGGTATGACATCTTCGTTCTCAGAAAATGATGCTGAAAAATGATCGTTATCCGTCAGCTGACCGTTGAAAACCTGGACATTCTTTTCACCATCGGGAACTACTCTCATCAACTTACGTATCGCGTCATATTCACCGGCTCCGGTTGCTATCAAACTGATCTCATGATCACCCACTTCTTTAGTCGTGATATCGTAGGTAACATTCGATACTTCGTGAGAACCTATATGGACCTCTTTTTGTCTGCTGTCGTGAAGTGTGTACCAATCCGCACCCTCTAAAACTATGTTGGCGTTAACTGAGTGATCCAGGTAATTGTAAACCATCACTCTGAATTCGAACCTATCATTCCTGACAGATGATACTGG
>CAZFVW010000223.1:0-1898 GCA_964522285.1 uncultured Thermoplasmata archaeon
ACAAATATATTGAAAAACCCTGGGAAAATGATGAGTTGAGGTCTATTGTCAACGAACATCTAAAAAGAAAGGATATGAGAGAAAGTGAGGATATAAAAGAGGTCGATAATGTAAAGGAAGCGTTAGAAACTATCAAAGATTCTCAAGAGCAGCTGGCCTCGTCAAAAGGGTTCCATAAGGAGATGTTAGTATTTGAATTTAAAACAGTTCATGAGTTCAATAAATTTTCTTCTAAATTGAAAAGCTTAAATAATGTCAGTATCGAAGATATAGATATTTTTGAAAATAAATATATCGTCAGACTCGCCTTTTATCCGGATGGTTACAGCAAAATAAAATGATATTCAATCCGATCTTTTCAACTTCACGTCGAACCTCGCACCACCCAGTTCTGAGTCCTTGACCTCTATAGATCCACCGTAGCTTTCCAGGAGCATCTTGACTATGAACATCCCTAGACCCGTCCCTCTTTCCTCATCCGTTGTATAACCCTTTTCAAAGATGATCTCTTTTTTATCGTCTGGAATACCCACGCCGTCATCTTCTATGGTACAGACTACCTCATCTTCAGTTATTTCCCCAGAGATCTGTATCTTACTTCCATCAGAATGTTTGATAGAGTTCTCAAAGATGTTGTAAAAAACCTCGCCAAGCAGAGAACCCCCCTCTACTTCACAATCCGTTGAAGGGCACTGGACCAATATATCCATACCTTCTTTCTCGGCTATCGGTTTATTTGATTCGACCGCACCCCTGATTATCGGCACTATTTTTACACCCTTTTTTTCCTCCTTTTGAGCACTCAAAAGTAGTCTTACCTTCTGGATCAGATTTATACTCTCTTTATTGGCTTTGAGGGTTCCATCTACCATTTTTTTCGAATCCTCTGAAAGGGTTTCGTCTTCCTCAAGCAGTTGAAGATATCCTTGAACTGCCTGAGCCTTGTTCGCCATATCGTGGCGAAGAAGGGAGTGGAGAAAATTCTCCCTCTCTTGGGCCTCTTTTCTTTCGGTGATATCCTTGTATACTACAAGATGATGGGTTTTTCCAGAATACTTGATGGGCCTGCCGGTTATAGACACATGTACTTCCTCCCCCTCACTGGTCAACCGTACAGTTTCATGATCGATATAACCATCTTGTTTTGATCTTATATTGAGTTTCTTTGCCTCATCCATCTTATCTTCAGGAACCACCAAGTTATCGAGTTCATCTCCTAATATATCCTCCTCTTTATAGCCAAATATCTCTTTGAATCTATCATTAACTCTTACTATCCTATAATCATCATCTACTTCTACCACACAAACTGGATTCTCTTCAAAGAGCGTTTCATATCGTCTTTTTTCTCTCTCTAAAGCTACTTCCGCCTCTTTCTTTTCTGTGATATCTCGCATGGTCCCCTCGATCCCTTTCACCTCACCATCTTCACCCATCATCAGATGGGAATTGATAGATGCGATAACTGTCTCACCGCTTTTTTTCTCAAGCTTCATTTCGTAGCCCATTACCTCCCCTTTTTCACTCAGTTCATTTAACAACCCTTCTCGTTCCTCTGGATTCGCGTAGACTATTCCAACATATTCACCTATAAGTTCATCTCTTTCGTATCCGGATAGATCTTTTACGGAAGGACTGAGCTCCTGGATAAACCCCTGGGCATCGGTCCGGTAATACAGGTCTTGGAATTGTTCAAATATGGAGCGGTATTTCTTCTCTTGTTCCATCAACTTTTCTTGAGCTTCTTTTCTTTTGCTTATGTCCTGTGCGGTAACTATGATACCCTTTATTTCAGGGTCATCGAGATAGTTGACCGCCCTTATTTCAAGCCAGATCCAGCCCTCTTCTACTTCTCCCCTCATTTCTGTGACGTATTCTTTACAGGGATTTTCAACGAC
>CAZFVW010000223.1:1908-2731 GCA_964522285.1 uncultured Thermoplasmata archaeon
GAAAACATCTCTAATGCTTTCTCTCTATCGTCGGGATGAACAAATTCGATCGCCTCAGATCCCATGAATTTACTCGGGTCCAATCCCGTTATTTCATCAGCAGGATAACTGTGGTATTTTATCTCACCTTCTTCATCGATCACAGTGATGTAATTAGGAGTTCGATCAAGGTATCTCTTTTTCCGCTTCAATTCAAGTTCATATTCCTTTCTTTCAGTGTTGTCTTCGACCAATCCTATACCCGAATGGATCTGACCATTTTCATCCTCGATCCCTCTGAGGAAAACTTTTACATTGACCGTTTTGTCTCCGGTCACAGAGGTGTATTCTCCTTCGTAAAATCCCTCGCCATCCTCTAATGAGGATCTGACTTCTTCTATCAACTTATCATCGTCAAGATCTTTCAGCATGTCTAGTCCGGTTATGGCATCTATAGAAGAGCCTACTATCTCCACGAACTTATCGTTGCATTCTGTTATGATACCTTCACGATCGTAATGAAAAGCTCCTATAGGCGAATCATAAAAGATCTTCTGGTATTTTTTTCGGCTTTCTTTGAGTTTTTCTTCAGACTCTTTCAATCTCTTTTTTGATCGCCCATGCTCATAACCCTCTTCTATCGCTTCCAGCAGCAATTCATACTGAGATTCTGGATCGATACTCTTCTGGATGTATCTATCCGCACCCAGATTCAGAGCCTTAATCGCAATATCTTCTCTGCCTTTACCCGTGAATATTATGAACGGTATATCTTCTTCTCTCGTTTTTCTTATCTCTTTCAAAAAATCTAATCCGTTTTTACCAGGCATCTTGTAATCGGAAA
>CAZFVW010000224.1:0-2730 GCA_964522285.1 uncultured Thermoplasmata archaeon
CGGATTTCCACATATGTATTCCGTCGTCCCGTCAGATTGGTCGAGAAGCCTGTCTTTGATCACCATAGCTACGCCGTGTCCTATCAGACAATCTCTTTCCATCTCACCGAACCTGAGGCCGCCCTGTCTGGAACGTCCCTCGGTGGGCTGACGTGTGAGTATCTGGACCGGCCCTCTTGAACGCATGTGAAGTTTTCCCGAGACCATGTGGTGTAATTTTTGATAGTAAATAACGCCTACGAAGATCTCAGCCTGCATCATCTTACCTGATTTTCCATCGTAGAATACTTCAGTTCCGTTGTGTTTGAAACCGTTCTCCACGAGTGTTTTACGCAGTGCTTCCTCCGACTCGCCGCTGAACGGTGTACCGTCTACGAACCTGCCTTCTATAGAACCGACTTTACCGCCGAGCATCTCTAAAACGTGACCTACGGTCATCCTCGAGGGGATAGCGTGTGGGTTCAATATGAGATCTGGGACGAGGCCGTTCTCAGTGAAAGGCATGTCTTCAGGTTCTACGAGTTTACCGATAACTCCTTTCTGTCCGTGTCTCGAAGCGAACTTGTCACCGAGTTCTGGGACCCTTTGGTCTCTCACTTTAGCCTTAACGAGTCGGCTGCCGTCTTCAGATTCTGTGAGCATGACTGAATCCACCCAGCCCTTCTCTCTAGGCCTGACTATCTTGGATGTTTCCCTTCTCTTCTGTGGGGCCATGAAATCCGTATCTTCTTCAAGGAAACGCGGTGGTGAAGTCTTACCGACTAGAACATCGCCGCCATCCACCCTGGTTTCAGGACTGATGAGTCCATCTTCGTCGAGATACTTGTAGAATGTGTCGCTCCTAGCACCTCTGACATCGGGGTCGGGGATCTCGAAGTGATCTTCCTGACCACCGGGGTATCTTCTCTCTTCGGTAGTATATGTTCTGAAGAATGTTGATCTAGCTAGCCCTCTGTCTATGGAAGCCCTGCTCATCACGAGAGCGTCCTCCATGTTGTATCCATGGTAGGACATCACCGCTACCACGAAGTTCTGACCTGCGGGTCGTTTGTTATAATTCACGAGTTCCATCGTTTTGCTTTGGATGATCGATTTCTGAGGGTAATGCATAAGGTGTTCTCGTGTATCGGGTCTGTTCCTGTAATTCGACGAGGGTAGACCCAAAGACTGCTTCATCATGTTCGCACCCATGGAACAACGGGGTGCTGCATTGTGTTCAGCGAAGGGTACCATACCTGTAGAAGCGCCTAGGACCAACAATGAATCGACTTCCATATGGGTGTGCTCTTTCTCTAGTTTCTTCTCTCTCTCCATAACTTCCCCGCACTTCTTACATTCAAGTTTCGCAACATCACCTTTCTCGCCTACGTTCTTCCACCAGATATCCTTTTCAGATAGCGGCTCGTGGCAGTATTCGCAAGAAACGGGGATTTCGAATGGCTCTATAGCGACGTAGATATCCTCTTCCTCTTCTGCATCTATCCACTCCAAGACTCCTTCGTTGAAAAGTGTATGGATACCTCTTTTATCTTCCATCAGTTCTTCTAACATATCGGAATCGAGGGTTAGATTACCGTCTTCAACTATGAGTAAAGGCCTGCGGACTCTTCCTTCATCGCAGTTTATTATTACCTCGTCCATCTTTCCATCGTATCTAAGATTCACCTGATCAGATATCTCGCCTTTCCTTCTTTCATTTCTGACATCTGCTACGAATTCTTCCGCTTTCTCTACCAGACCGATAAGATCACCGTTAAGGTAAACCTTCGTTGTTCCCTCTCTGGATTCTATCTGTTCTAATCCTATGTCGTAGAGCTTCCATCTTATCTCCATGGGTTCTGTACCCTTGGATGCGTCGATTATCAAGGCGGAATTTTTTACAAGACCACAGTTCTGACCTTCAGGTGTTTCGTTGGGACACAACCTACCCCATTGAGTAGGGTGTAATTCTCTCGCTTCGAAATGAGGTTGACTCCTCGAAAGCGGTGATTTCACTCTTCTAAGATGACTTATAGTGCTCATGTTAGTGGTTCTATCGAGCAGTTGGGATATACCCGTTCGGCCTCCGACCCAATTACCCGTAGCCATAGCGTGTGCGAGCTTATTGGAAAGAAGGTCTGGCCTTATAGATGATTTTATCCTGATCTCGCCTTTCTTCTTGTAATTCCTCTCGAGTTGGTATTTCAGGTCCTTCAGCAAGTTGACCATCGATACCCTGTAAAGATCGGCTATAAGGTCTCCAGAGAGTTTTATTCTCTTATTAGCGTAATGATCTTTATCATCTGGCTCCCTATCACCCGTTGATAGTTCCAGGATAGCTCTAGCCATCCTGCCTAGATAGATAGCTTTCTTCTTACGATTATCTTCTTTATCACCAAGATGAGGTAATAATGACCTATCTAAGATCGTGTCTATCTTCCTCTTCCTGTACTCTTCTGCTTGACCTGTTGCGAATTTTCTCTGAAGATAGACCATGGCGTCTTCTTGATTGTACACTCCTTCTGGAGAATAGTCCTCCTCGTCCTGAGCCATCTCTATGTTGGCGAATATAACGCTTGCAGTATCTGGATCAGTGACGATGGTATCGTATATCTCGTCATCGTTCTCAAGGCCAAGTGCTTTCATCAATACGACGATTGGGATATCTCCACGGGCGGCCGGGACTGAAACGACTATTTTGCCATCCTTCTTCTTCTCCATCACCGTCAAAGCCCTGTAACCGTGTCTCTG
>CAZFVW010000225.1:0-2728 GCA_964522285.1 uncultured Thermoplasmata archaeon
GGTTCGAGTACAACGGAGTGAAGCTGAGCAAGCAGATGCTTAGGAACTACTACAGAGGATCAGATTGGGCCGAGAAGATGGACGAGGCTAAGGATAACGATCTACCGAAGGACGAGTGGCCGGAACCACCTACGTTACCGAAAGAACTGATCAAATTCGTCTCCGACATGTACAAAGCGGCAGCTAACGAGTGGACTGGAGAGGAACATTTCGACGTGAAGAGCGTCGATGAGCTTATCGAAGAAGATTACCAGGAGCTCAAGGAAGCTGGTCTTGTAAAGTAAAAAACCTTTTCTTTCTTTTTTCATTATTGGATCACATCTATAATTTATAATCTACATGGAAGGGGGCTGGTCAAAAGTTTAAAAAATCATCCGCCCTATAACGTTTTGAAGATGGATGTAAATGGATGTAAAAAGTTACCGAGGACATCAACATCAACTATGGGGTTAAAGGATGAGGGATATGGAAAACCAACAAAAACCACGTGAAACGATAGATGTGACGGAAGCGGAGAATGCGTTGAAGGTGTTCAAATATACATTTATTATAGTGATTTTTGGAGGTTTTCTAACCTTCTCAGTCTATCACTTTTTTTCCGTCGAGGCAGGCAACATGTTTCTTCCTGGGATTGTCCTTATAATATTGGTTTTCTTCGGGGCTTCTATAGACACTCTCCGTAAAACGCCTTTAAAAATAAAGGTGTATGAAGATAAGCTTCGATTCGAGTTCTGGCGGGACATATCTAACAAACCAAACCGTGTCGATTTTTCAGATATAACGGATTTTCAGATGAGGGGGGACCTTTACAGTTCTGTTCATGGGAAGGTCCCTCTAACATATATAGATGAAAAGGATTACACCACGATAGCGAAATATCTAGAGGACTACGTTGAAAGACCACTGGAACTACATGCAACAGAAGGGGGCTCTACAGATCAGGCGGCTAGAAGAAAATATCTTGACATTTCATCTGATGAAAAACCTGACAAATCGATAGAGGTCGTCAGGAAGAAAGAACGGGGGCGCATCATCTTTGGATCGATGTTTTTATTCTGTATTACGATACCAGTCATCGTTCTTATCTTTGCCCCACTCGAAAAACCTGTGCTCGTGTTGAGTTTTCTTTTCTTTTTCATCGCTCTGCTTTGCGGGTACAAATATTACGATTATAATAGGGATAAAAGGTTCGTCGTGGATCGAGATGGTATCAGGTTGTTGATAGATGGTGAACCTAAATTCAAAGCATCGTGGTATGCTATACAGAAGATCTCGGCACACCGCGGCAGGAGGAACAGGTTCATCGGTTTCGAGACCCGTGAAGAGAGTCATTATATCGGTATCGACGAATTCTCGACCGGTAGACTTAGGATGGCTTTCGACGTTATGAGGGAGTATGCTAATTATTATAATCTAGAATTAGTGAATACTATCCGGTGGTGAATATCACTATAGATTGTTAAGGCAGTATCCCAAGTATTTGGGTAACCCAATCACCAAAATGATCTCACCGAAAGTTTTTTGTTAACATAGTTCATATATTTTTGAGACTTAGTAATATGGAGTGAAATTATGAGAGGTCGTAAAATCGTGGTAGTTGGAGTATTTTTATTACTGATTATGAGCAGCACAACATTGTTTTTCGTGTCAGCAGAAACAGATCATACAGATAATAGTTCAAGTCCCGAACCTGTTCTTCAGTACACGAGCAGGGGGCCGATAAGAATCGATGGGGATGAGGATTTTGCTTCCAGCAATGGTGTGAAAAATCCCACGGCGGCAGGAACTGAAGGAGACCCATACATTATCGAGAATTGGTCCATCGATGGTGGGGAGTATGGATGTTCTATTTATATCGGGAATACAACCAAATATTTTACAGTTCGGAACTGCTATATGTACAATGCTAGTGGTTCATCCAACTGGCAGTACTTTGGAAACTCAGGTTTACATCTCTACAATGTAACAAATGGTACTATAAATAATAACATAGCTGAAAATAATGCGTACGGTATATTCATATTAGATTCTGAGATAAATACACTAGTTAACAACACCGCGTCATATAACTGGAATTATGGTATCTTTATCCAAGGGAAGGGGGATAATACAATTCACAACAACGTTGCTTCAAACAATGGATGGGAAGGTATCGACTTCTGCTATACCAATAATAATATAATTACAAATAATTCGATTGATGAAAATGCAGACTACGGTATTCGTCTTAGGGTTAGCAACGACTGGAATACTATCTCCAATAATTCGATATGGAACAACGGTATGGGCTTATTCGTAGAAGAATCAAATAATAACACGATGAATGATAACGTCGTTTCCAAAAATGACCAGGGTATCACCCTTCAAAATTCTACGAACAATCTGATCTATCACAACAATTTCATCGACAACATACAACAGGCTACAGATAACCGAACAACTAATGATTGGAACAGCACGACCATACAGGAAGGGAATTACTGGAGCGATTATACGGGCTCTGACACCAATAACGACGGGGTCGGAGATGACGATTATGTAGTTGATGGTTCAGTGGTAGATGAATACCCACTGATGTCACCCACTGCTGAGAAAGCTACAGCAACCTTACCACCGCCACTTTCGGACGGAAAGAAAAACGAGACCGCCACCCAACCATACATGATCGAATATTCAAAAAAGATGAACACCAGCTATACACCCACCATAGAACCTTCTCCCATACAGG
>CAZFVW010000226.1:0-2701 GCA_964522285.1 uncultured Thermoplasmata archaeon
CTGAAATAACCGTCTTCATAGGTCCTGTAGGCTATGGTATAATCTCCCTTAGGTAATGTCAAGTTGAAGGTCACCTCGCTCTCGGTATCCTTCTGTATCGGATCTATAGCTCTCTCAGCCCTATCTATGAAGATATTGCTGTATTGTTTGCTCCGGTTCATTATTATCCATTCCAGTGTGAGGCCGTCCGCATCTTCTTCCCCTTTATTTTCTAGTGTCAAATAAACTGTGATCTTCACTTCGTCTCCTTCGGTTTGATTGTGATGGAACTTGAAAAGACCTTCTTCCACCTGGATCCTAGGACGCTGCTTCCATTCCTGTAATCTGGCGTAGCCGTAACCACCCATGACGATCAGTATTATCATCATACCTATTATAACCAGAACGAAGATCATCATCAATCTGTGAGATGATTCATCTCCAGTCCTTTCCCAATACCTATTACCTTGATCCTGCGATGTATTTTTACCTTCATCCTCATCCTTCCTTTTCTTCATATAACAACCTCCTGAAAAATACGAATATCGCTATGACGGCGAAAACAGGTAATATCACCGCTGGGAATTCCGGAACGGTGACGGTCTCGGGTGCCCCGGTCGCATCTCCTTCCGTTACGTCCAGTGATTGTCTCGCCTCGTATGAAAAGATATCTCCATCATACGCCCGGTATGCCAGAGTGTAGAGCCCTGGTTCTAGGTTTATCTCGAAAGTGAATTCTCTCTCCTCGCCCTTTTCCAAGACCCCTAACATCATCGAGTCTTTTTGGATGTATATATTATCGCTAGAATCACTTGCCTCCATTATCAACCACTCGAATTCGATGTCGTCGCTTTTTTCTTGGCCTTCGTTTATCATAGTTATGTGAACGGTGAAATTCGCAAGATCGGTTTCGTTATCTTCATGTAATTCGAAGAGTCCCTGTGTTACAGTGACCTGTGGTCCTCGCTTCCACTCCTGCCATGACATATAACCATAGGCTCCAACGGATAGAACGATGATCACCATTATCAGGATAACGAGGATGAAAGATACGAAGATCTTGCTGGAATGACTGCCTTTACCTCTCATCCAGAACCGCTGCTGGTCGCCTTCACTACCCTCATCGGTCATCGTTATAGTAATAAAGATAGATATATAAAATTCCTTCGATTCGTCGACTTTCCGTCGAAAATTGCATAAATAACGCCTACTATCACCGTTCATGAACGGGAGAATACCAGCCGCTAGACCTATATTGGGTGAGGAGGAAAAAGAAGCTGTCCAAGAAGTTCTAGAATCGGGCTACATAGCGGCGGGCCCAAAGGTTGAGCAGTTCGAAAATGAATTCTCAGAATATATCGGGGTAAAAAATGGTATAGCCGTGAGTTCGGGAACCGCGTCTATCCATACGGCTCTTTTAGCCCTTGGTATAGGTGAGGATGATAAGGTTATAACATCGCCCTACAGTTTCTTCGCTAGCGTATCACCTGTTAAAGCGGTCGGTGCCGAACCGGTCTTTGCTGATATCGATCCGGATACGTTCTGTATCGATGTGGATCGGGTCGAAGAACTGGCTGAAGAGGGAGCTGATGCGATCATACCCGTTCATCTCTACGGTCACCCAGCAGATATGGATGATATAAATTCGATAGCCAAGGAGTATGATTTGAAGGTCATCGAAGACGCATGCCAGGCACACGGAGCGGAAGTGAACGGTAAAAAAGTTGGCGGTCTGGGTGATGCAGGCTGTTTTTCGTTCTACGCTACAAAAAACATGGTCACTGGCGAAGGTGGTATGATAACCACTGATGACGAAGAGTTGGCTGAAAAGGCAAGGTTGATAAGGTCTCACGGTAGGACGGAACGGAGTGAACACGTGCTCTTGGGTCACAATTTCTTGATGAACGATATGGAAGCTTCTTTGGGACTCGTCCAATTGAAAAAACTCGACGGATTCAACGAAAGCAGGAGGAACAATGCCAAGATACTGAACGAGGAACTACAGGGACTGGAAGAGGAAGGTATCGTAAAAAGACCACTTGAAAAGGACGGATTCAAGCACGTATATCACCAATATGCTCTGAGGGTCGATAAAGAGAAGAGGGGAAAACTGGTGCGGGGTATGCAGAAGGCCGGTATCCACGTGAGGAAAGGTTACGAAAAACCGATCTATAAACAGCCGGCTTTGGCTCTCGATAATATCCCTGAACGCCCTGAGACCGAGAAAGCTTGTGAAGAAGTGGTCTGGATACCTATCCATCCATTGTTGGATGTATCCCACATGAGGAGGATAGCCTGGGGTATCAAACAGTTGATAGGTTAAAATTAGGATAAAAAAACGTAAGTATTGATGTTATCTATAGGAATAGGATGGCAGTGGGCAAAGACCAAGAAACGGATTTTGAAGACTCTACATGGACATTAAAACAGATAGCCAGATATCCTTTTTTGAGCGCTGCCAGGAGTTATATCAAGGAAGAAGGGCCACCGCTGGAAGAGATAATCAACGGCAGGTTATGGGGTATGTCACGTCAAAGGGGTAAGGAGAGGGTCGTTCAAGCCCTGGAAGACGGTAAAGTAGATAACAGATCACTCCCAGACGAGGTCGAATGTGAGATAGAACTCTTCTCGTATCCCATCGCTAGGATCTTGGTTTCATGTGTTTCCGATAATTTTCTTACTCGTAGGTATGCCCTAGGTGAAGCGGAGAAGATGATGGTCG
>CAZFVW010000227.1:0-2674 GCA_964522285.1 uncultured Thermoplasmata archaeon
GAAGATGATCTTCCAGGCACCAGGAGTTGAGGAAGGAGAAGTCATAGAATACACCATCAAATTCACGGCTTCTAAGGAAGGATTCAAGGACGGTTATGCGAAAACGGAGATCATTGTAACGTACCCTGTCGACAAGGATTCCGATGACGACGGCATGCCGAACAGTTGGGAGGAAAAGTACGGTTTGGATCCATATGACCCTTCAGATGCAGAAAAAGATAAAGATGGAGATGGGCATTCAAATTTAAGTGAGTATCATCGAGGCACTGACCCTACAGAACCGAATACAGAGGGAACTGGTTTGGACATCTGGATAGTCCTAATTATTATATTGATAACTATGGGGGTATTTATTCTATTTTATTTCGAAAAGAAACGAAAGAGTCCAGGTTTCCTCAATGAATAAGAACGGTCAGCTTAGAAAACATATAAATAGATTGATCCGTGAAATAGAGTGTTGAAACCAATAGCGTGTAACCATGACCGATATAGACCTGGATTATGAAGAGGATTTGCAAAAAGAGAAGAAACGCCGAAAGTTCAAGATGTACGGTAAGCTCAGCGGTTTGGTGATAATGGGTGTGTTGATCGTACTGGTATATCTACAGAAGCCAGATTACTATCGCATCTATTACATCGTCGCCGGTGTCTATATCATTTACATAGGTTACAAGCTCATCCATGAATTTGACGAATATCGTTCTCTTATGGATGACTTGGTCATAGATAAAGGCCAGATCTTGAAATACAATGCTGATGTCGATAGGGAGATAATGAGTATACCTATCCAGAATATCAAAAAGGTGTATTACAATATCGAAGAACTTCCGAGGACACTATACATAGTTTATAAGAAGGATAAGAAAACATTAGCGGAGAACTTCTACAAACCAAGGATTGAAGAGAAGGAAAAATTTCTCCAGATGATGGATAGAAAAGATCTATTGGTGGAAGACCCGATATCTTTCAAAACATTGAAGGAAAAGATCGACTCCTCATAAAGTACCTATCACAGCAGCGGATACTCTTTTAAGAATGTGAGATCGTCGCTGTAGCATTCTCTGATATCATCTATGCCCAGCCTCAACATCACGAGCCTTTCAAGACCTAGACCCCATGCTAGAACAGGGTTTTCGATACCGTGTGGTTCCGTAACTTCTTTTCTGAATATCCCGGCTCCTCCCATCTCAAGGTAGTCCCCCTTGAATTTGGCTAGCACCTGCAAACTAGGTTCGGTGAACGGGAAATAGCTGGGCATGACTTTGATATCCTCGAAACCCATCTTCCTGTAGAAGTTCTTCATCAGACCTACCAGCATGTTGAGGTTCGCTCCCTCTTCCATGACGATACCTTCGATCTGCGTGAACTCTGCAAGGTGGGTCGAATCAGTCGCTTCGCTCCTGAAGTTCCTGTCGACTGCGAAGGCTTTTACCGAACCCTTTGGATTCTCCGCTAGATGCCTTATCGTGGTAACTGTGGTATGGGTTCTAAGCACGGCTTTCTCGGCCACTTCTTTACTCCAATCGTACCCCCATCCTGTGGATCTAGTGTCGCCGCCTTTTTCGTGCATATCTTTCACTCGCTCGACAACTTCACCATCCATCTCGATAGAATCGGGCCTTTTCATGTAGAAAGTGTCCTGAAGGTCTCTTGCGGGGTGATCCTGAGGTGAGAACAAAGCGTCGAAGTTCCAGAACGCCGGCTGTATGAAATCGTATTTTATCTCGGTGAATCCCATCTCCAGGAACACTTCTCGGACTTTCTGGATCTCTCTAGTCAGAGGGTGTAACTTACCACCGTACTTCGTCGGGGCGAAGGCATTGACATCGTAGGGTCTTATCCGCGCTTCCTTCCAGGCACCGGTCCTGATGACCTCAGGGGTTAGCTGAGCGATCTCTGGCTTGAGTTCTATACCTTTGTCGAGTATCTTTCTTCCTTCCCCTGTGAGCTTTACCGTTCGGCTTATCTCTCTCTCCTCGTCCAAGATCTCTTTCCTTGAGAGTAGTTTCTTTACCGTATACTTATCGACTTCTTTATCCGAAAGCTTTCCCTCTTTCCCCAATCTCTGGATGAGTTTTTCATCCCTGGATTTCTCCCTTAGAGCTTTCTTGCCCTTCTTGGTCATCTCCAGGTAGCTCTCGCCGGCTTCTTTGACGATCTTGGCCCATCTCTTGTCTTTCAGATGTCCGAGTGCGATGCCTGTCTTCTTCTTACCGACACCACTCTCTTCCTGGACCTGAGATATTGGAGCGGAACCGCCTACCTTATCCAGGTATTTCAGCACGGTTCTTTCGGGCAGGTCTTTCTTAGCCAAGCTCTTCTTAGCTAGTGAATAGTAATGTGTAACTTCCTCGTCCACTTCAACCAGATCTTTTGAACTCAGCCATGAGACTGCGTTCATCACTTCCACTTCTTTCTCGAATTCCCCTTCTTCCACGAGTTCTTCAGGCGAGGCTTCACCTTCCAATCCTCCAAGTGCGAGCAGCGTTTTTTTCTCTAAGTGACTGAGTTCATCGGTCATGTTCGCCTCTGAAAATAGTTAATCCAATATAAGTTTTTATCACCATTTGATAAGATTGTTGAGATTTATAAAAGTTGAAAAAACTACTATATAACCGTAGGTTTGGACATAATAATACCTATCATAATAGTTATAAAATATGAAATATTACCT
>CAZFVW010000228.1:0-2668 GCA_964522285.1 uncultured Thermoplasmata archaeon
CGATAATTTTCTTACTCGTAGGTATGCCCTAGGTGAAGCGGAGAAGATGATGGTTGATCTCACTGGTGAATCCATGAACACTATACTCGATATCGGCTCTGAACTCGGGTTGGAAGGCGTTTATACAGGTGATGGAGTCAGGATGTCGTTCATCACTTACCTAGAGAACACGGAAAGATTGAGGGCACCAGAGTGGAAGCTTGTTAATCAGGATCTGAGAAGTGGGGAGGTATTCTTAGATGAAAAGAGATACCGCAGGATAATGAAAGAAAAACTGGTCTATAAGATATCTGACGAACTACCACTTCCGGTGAACGATGATCTGATAGATGCCTTCGGATCTCAGATATCTGACATCAAGAAGCTGCTCGAGAAGGTCAGAGCGGAATTCGTCGAAGTCGACCTAGGTAAAGTTGAGACGGAACTTTTCCCTCCCTGTATCAAGAAACTTTTGGCCCTTCAAAGAGAGGGGATCAACCTCTCCCACGAAGCCAGGTTCGCCATGACGGCTTTCATGCACAAGATAGGGATGACGGAGGAAGGCATTTTGAAGATGTTCAGCGAATCGCCGGATTTCGATAAAAATCTAGCACTTTACCAGATCGAGCATATCATCGGTAAAGTCTCTGGAACGGAGTACACGCCGCCAGGCTGTGATCTGATGAAGACGAACGGTATCTGTTACGACCCGGATGGCCTCTGTAACCAGGAATGGATGACACACCCGCTGACGTATTACTCGGTTAAGAAAAAACATTCCTCTGGTAAATCAAGTGATAGTGAGGAAGAAGATAGCTCGGAGGGATCCGAAGATGAAGTTGAAGATGAAGAATGAGGGTGATGGATAATATTAAGAGTCATTTATCACTATTTCTTTTTAGATTTCAATTCCTTCCAAGAGACGATGCCCCTGTGTATCGCCGTGTATTGACCGGCTACAGCGAACCAGATCATCAATATCTCGAATAGTAGTAGATCGAATCCGAATATGGTGAAATCGGTCGTGTGGAAATATGAAAGTAATAGATAGATCAATGGGAAGAGAAGCAACAGTATCAATCTATCCGCTCTACCGGTTACCCCGCCATAATCCCTTCCAACACCGACGGCATGAGCTTGGGTTCCCATGTAACTGGTCATGAGAACTCCTAAAAGCGCTAGAAAACCCAAGGATGTCCTGCTGAGGGGACCCATTGCTATCCCGCCTATTATGAATATGTCCGAATATCTATCAAGAGAGTGGTCTAAGAAATCCCCCTTGATAGAAGCTTTCCCTGTCATCTTCGCGACCTTACCGTCCATGGCGTCGAAAAAGGAATTGGATAGAACCATGACTCCACCTAAAAAGACGAGTATAGGTGCCGATGATAGATAAAAAAATACTCCAGCAAGGACCGCTGACAGGAACGCTATCCAGGTAAGCGTGTTCGGATCCACAGAAGACATCCTCTTAGCGATTGGGACCAATATCGAGTCCGCTTCCTTCCTGTAGTTGTTCAAAACCATCGTATCTACAATTATTTATAAGGTATAAATCTATTCTTTAAGTAAGTATTCTTCCGACCAATCTACTTTCCCGGGTCGATAACGTTTTGTCCTTCCGTTCAAGATATCTATAAGAGCTTTCTTCACTTCTTCTGGCCCTTTATTTGTTGTATCTATCTCGAACACTTTATCACACAGGTCCATAGCCTCTACGAGTATTATGTCCAAGACCTCCGCCTCGATGTTCTCTTTTTTCTTCCTATCCCGCCAATCTTTACTCTTCATCCGTTCTCTGAGTTCTTTGGGGGCACACCTGAGAACTATCACCTTATCAACATCTAGATGATGCGAAAGATGGCCTTCCACTATCTGATGAGAGGGAGCTTTCGTCTGGTAGATCTCCTTCAGTTCACCGATGTCCACGTTGAAAGTATCCCGGAATTCATCCTCTTCCGTTTTCAAACCTTTTTTTTCTATGAAATCGTTCAAGTCTAGAACGTCATATCCATCTTCTCTTAGATGTTCGGCGGCGGTGGTTTTTCCGGTTCCGGGAGTTCCTGTAAGAGCTGTAACCATGTTATCACGTTATCACCTTATAGGTCTGCGATTATTAATTTTTACTTTCATAAGACCCTTCGCCTCAACTATATATATGTCGGTATCCATTAAATGAAACGATGTCGGGCGAGTCGGGCAAATCTAGTATGGATAAATTCGATATTTCATTCGATGGTAATGTTTACTCCGTAACTGACCTGAACCTTTTCGTAAAATCTCTATTACTCAGAACCGACGAGCTACACGATATACTTGTAAGAGGTGAGATATCCAACTTTACCCATCATAACGATAGGCACATGTATTTCTCTCTAAAGGATGACAAAAGTGAGATAAATTGTGTCATGTTCCACGGTGACAATAGAGATCTTGAATTCTCTCCAGAGGAAGGTATAGAAGTATTATGTAGGGGTAGTGTTACGGTTTATCCTCCCAGAGGTAGATATCAGGTCGTTGTTAAGGAGATGTACCCCGGCGGCATGGGTAAACTATACCTGGCTTTTCAACAGCTGAAAGAGAAACTGGAAGAAGAGGGATTGTTCTCAGAAGAACTGAAGAAACCACTGCCGTTCTTGCCGAAGAGGATCGGCATAGTGACTTCTCGGGAAGCGGCGGCGTTGAAGGA
>CAZFVW010000229.1:0-2629 GCA_964522285.1 uncultured Thermoplasmata archaeon
ACGGACAGCGTTTTCTTTAAATCTCCCAGGGAGAACCTAGAAGGCACTATAGAACTAAGCGAACGGATAGCGGAAGAATATTCGAGTGGTGATATCGTCCTCGAGTTCGAAAAAGTTTTGAACCCGTTCTTCAGCCACGGTATGAAGAAGAGATACGTCGGTCAGATAGTATGGCCGGAAGAAGATATGCTGGTCAGAGGTTATGAACTGAGGAGGAGCGACTCTTTCCAGGCGCAGAATGAAGCTTTGAAGGATGTCTTCGATCATATACTGGATGACGACGTAGAAGAGGCTATGGAGATCGCGAAGGGGTGGGTCGAAAGGGCCAGGAACGGCGATATCGAACCCGAAAGGTTGGTCATATCCAGAACCTGTAAGAAATTCAGCTATTACAAAAATCCAGACAGCATGCCGAACGTCCAGGCTGCTAGGAAGTTGGAGGAAAAGGGGTTCCAATTCACTCCAGGCATGAAGGTCTCGTGGATCGTCACTAACGCAAGTCAAAGTCCACAGATCGTAGAGCCGTGGGTCCCCGACCAGGAGTTGGAAGGAGAACCGGATTGGAATTACTATGCTGGAAGGATAGCCAAGACTCTTTCCCGTGTAACAGAGGTCTTCGGATGGGAGAAGAACGGGCTATTGGCGGGAAATAAACAGTCTAGTTTGTTCTCGGATAAGTTCGAAGATTCTGATGATGATACGGGCAACAGTAGGTCTCCTTCAAAAAGAAAAGAACCTGAGAAGACTGATAAAGACGTCACTCTAGAGGATTTTATGTGAGTTCCATATCTAGTCTAATTCTCACACATAATATATTACCACTACTATTTAACAGAACATTAAAATACGACGATACTATTAATCAAGTAATATGGATATAAGCCTTGGGTTGATATTGATAGTGGTCGGGATCGCGCTCTTCATCTTCGAAGCTGCAGAGCCAGGTTTCTTTATAGCTATCCCTGCTGGAGTTTTGATCGTATTGGGTGTGATGGCAGTAGCTTATCCTGAACTATTGGTTTCCATATGGACACCGATAATACTGGCCATAACCGTGATACCACTGATGATACTTTCGATGAAACTATACCAGAAGATCTCACCACCAACCAAACCAACGACCACGATGGGGACTTCTTTAGTGGGCCAAAAAGGAAAAGTGATGCAGAAGATCATGCCTGATGAGATCTCTGGCAAGATCAAAATTAACAATCAATTATGGAGCGCCACAGCGGACGAGGAGATACCTGAAGGAGAAAAAGTTCAGATAGTGGAAAGCCGAGGAGTCCATGTAAAAGTTATAAGATTAGAATGATCTAGGAGGATAAAAATATGATACCGATAGGATTGATAATATTACTGGGAATCTTTGTGGTGATACTTGCGGTAGTTGCAGGAAGGACTGCTTTTTGGATAATCCAGCCTTACGAACAAGGTATATACATCAAATTGGGTAATTTCGTTAGAACACTGGATCCAGGTGTGAATATAGTGGCACCGTTCATATCTCAAGTGATTAAGTTGGATCTAAGAACCCAGGTGCTCGATGTACCCCGCCAGGAAGTGATCACAAAGGATAATTCACCTACGAATGTTGATGCTATTATCTATATCAAGGTTGTAGATGTTTCAAAAGCATTTTTTGAAGTGACCAATTACAAAGCGGCTACGATCAACCTGGCCCAGACAACACTAAGATCAGTTATAGGTGATATGGAACTCGACGAGATACTGTACAACAGGGAAAGGATCAACACCCATCTCAGGCAGGTTCTTGATGAAGCCACGGATGCATGGGGAGTCAGAGTTGAATCCGTAGAGATACGAGAAGTTGATCCCGTGGGAACGGTCAAAGATGCGATGGAAGAACAAACTGCTGCTGAAAGGCAAAGAAGGGCGGCCATACTCAAAGCGGACGGTAAGAAACGATCAGCTATCCTCGAGGCAGAAGGTAAGAGAAGATCAAGGATACTCAACGCTGAAGGTATCCGGCAGAGTAAGATATTGACCGCTGAAGGGACCAGGATGGCGGAGATCTTAGAAGCCCAAGGACAATCTCAGAGATTGAGAGTACTTTCGCTAGGTGCTAGCACACTAGATGAGAAAGCTATGACTTACCTATCTTTAGATACTATCAAAGCCATGGCCGACGGCGAAGCTACGAAGATCATATTCCCATTCGAACTTACCAGACTGGTCGAAGGTGCTTCCGAGTACTTAGGTGCATCCAGGCAGGTACCGAGCAGAGAACCGGTCGAGATCGACCAACTCGAAGATATAGTCGGTAAAGCAGAAGATATACTCGGAGAGATACCGGGCAGAGACGAGATGAAGAAAGAAATAAGCCAGATCGAGCAAAGGGCCAAAAAAGAGGCCGGTAAAGGCAGGGACGAGATCAGGGCTGAAGCAGAGAAGAACGCCAGAGAAGTGCTCAAAGACGTCAAACAGGAAGTCGGCGGATTGGACATGGGTAAAGTCGGTAAAGACGAAGAAGAAGAGGAAGAGTAAATCCAAAAACCCCCTTTTTTTTCTTAATTTTTTATTTTCTTAATTTAGAAAAGTGAGTAGAATCTATGGCATATTTGCCATAGAGAAGAGGAATCTTTGATTCCTGTGAATCTTCGATTGT
>CAZFVW010000230.1:0-2573 GCA_964522285.1 uncultured Thermoplasmata archaeon
TTCTCCGGTTATCGATGAGGACGGAACTATATACATTACATCAGACGATAACAATCTTGTTGCTATAGACTCCAATGGAGATACCATATGGAGATGTCCGATAGGACCCGATCTGAAGTATATCTTCGGTGATGATGCTGGTACTCACTCTTCACCCTGTATAGCAGAGGATGGTACCATATACGTCGGTTCCTATTCCAAAGGCATCTATGCCATCTCTCAGGATGGGGAGAAGATATGGGAAAAAGATTATTCTAAAGAAAAAATAGATTCATCCCCTATCATAGGCAAAGATGGTTATATCTACTTTGGGTCATATGACGGAAATCTCTACGCCTTAGATCAGAATGGAGATCTTGAGTGGGTTTTCGAAACCGGAGATAAGATCATCTCATCGCCTTCGATCACTCCCCGTGGAGATATCATCATAGGGTCTATGGATGGGGCATTATACTCCATCGATGAAAATGGGAACGAAAATTGGAACTTTTCGACCGGCGGCCAGATACAATCGACCGCTGCTGTGACCACGGAAGGAGATATATGCTTCGCCACGTGGGAAGGCGGCGTCCATTACTTAGATGAAGATGGATCGCCTTTGTGGGATCGAACGTTGGATAAAAATATCGATTCTTCTCCTTCTATAGGGCCCGACGGTGATATCTTCATAGGATGCTGGGACCGTAACCTGTATTCTTTCACCCGGGAAGGTGAACTCAGGTGGAAGTATAAAACAGGTGGTTGGATACGGTCATCACCGACGGTAGATACTCATGGGAGCGTCGTGTTCGGTTCCGAAGACGGTAAAGTTTATGCTTTAAACGATGAAGGTGAGGAACTCTGGACTGCAGACATAGGGAGCAAAGTGACTTCCTCACCCGCTATCGGCTCCGATGGAACGGTTTATATCGGCTCTGGAGATGCTAGTTTCTACGCGATAAATGATGGTGAAGACGTATCTCTTCAAAATAAGATCTCGATCTACATCGCCGCGGTGGTGATCGGAGCCTTTGTCGTTATAGGATCATTTATCTACAAAAAGAAAGGTGAATAAAGAGTGAAATCTATGGACTTCTATCATCCCGGGAAAAAATTTCCAAGCATCTCGGTAACAGGAGGAAAATGTGGGTTGTCGTGCCCTCACTGCCAGTGGAAATACCTTGATGGGATGACCCCTGCGGTTTCACCGGAGGATCTCCTTGAGATCTCTCAAAAATTAGTCGATGAAGGGGCCAACGGTTTCCTTCTGAGTGGCGGATGTGATAAGGAAGGAAGAGTTCCGTTAGAAGGCTACTATACAGTTCTGAAAGAGATCGAAGAGAATACAGACCTTTTGATGAACGTCCACACAGGCTTGGCTGATGACGAGATGGCTCATTCGCTCTCTCGAACAGGGGTGGATATGGTTTCATATGATATCCTCGGATCTTCAGAGACCATAGATCTAGTCTATGGGTACGATAAGACCCCCGGTGATTATTTGGACGGGTACAGGAAGTTGAAAAACAGCGGACTCAGAGTTGCCCCACACATAACGGTCGGACTCCATGAAGGTAGGTTGGAGGGGGAATTCGAAGCTTTGAAGATGGTGAGTGATGCTGATATCCTCGTTCTGAATACGTTGATACCTTCTGAGTTCGGGGTGACCGTAAAAACGGACGATTTTTTACGGGTAGTGGACGAAGCTCGCTCTGTTATAGAAGGTAAAGTTGTGATAGGGTGCATGAGGGAAAGGGGTAGATACGAGATGGAGATAGAAGCTCTTAAAAGAGGTGTAGACGGTATAGTCATCCCCTCCAGAAAAACTGTAGATTGGGCAGAGTCTAGATACGATATCAGAAAACACGAGACCTGCTGTGTGTTCCGATCTAGATAGTTCGGATCACTTGTATATCGCTTTTTCAGAGTGTTTCTTTTTGATCGGATAGAGCATGTAGACCCATATCGAGTACGATATTATGAAAGCAAGAGATATCAATGAAAATGGGTAAACGTGTTCTTGTGGGATGTCCTTTTCTATACGATATTCGACTCTAACATCATGGTCACTCTGCAGGAATATATAGTATTCTTCGAACGACAAGTTAGGCATCTCGTATTCGAATGGATCATCACTCGTAGCCTCTTTGGGATCAAATACCCCTCTATTCACCATCAGGTCGTAGTTTCCCGCCTCGTAGTTTTCTTCAGAAATTATCGAGATATCCACGGTTATATCGCTCAGGTTCACACCCCCCTGAGAAGATACGAGCTCGACGGTGATAGTGTCTGGGTGGACGAAATCGAAACGCCCTCTACTCGGGAATGTTATCAATTCGTTTCCACTAACAACTACATCGCCCTCTCTTGCGGTGTACTTCTCGATCTGCTGTGGAACGAAAGGTGTGGCCGTTATACCTAGAAATATTATGGCTAGGATGATGATGGTGTACGCTTTCTTCGAGGAGCGGTCCGCCATCAGGAACTTGGCACTCTCGCTTTTGGTGTACTTTATCTCTAGTAATCTGAATGCGAAGAATTCGATAGCTAGGATCAAAAGCAGGATGAAAGCTACGAACATCGGGAAGTAAAGA
>CAZFVW010000231.1:0-2531 GCA_964522285.1 uncultured Thermoplasmata archaeon
GCAAAGCTGGACGGCACCGCGAAGGGAGGGGTCGTACTGGGCATGCGGGACCAGCTGCGGTCGCACTGATCTCCCAGCACACCGGCGCCAAACGATTCAAGGAAGCACAAGAAGATGCCGGTCAACTTTACTTTATAATGATAGTCCTTTCAATAGTCTTAGGAGCTGTAGGATACCTTACAGCCCCGACTTTCCTGAACTTTTTAGCGGAAGAAGGACCTGTTGCAGCCTACGCCATAGATTATCTTCAGATAATATTCCTCGGTTTCCCTCTTTTGCTGACCTTCGCTGCGTTCTCTTTCGCACTCAGGGCCTGGGGTGACACCATAACCCCGATGGCCGTCATGTCTTTAACAGTGATAATCAACATAGTTTTAGACCCGTTCCTGATCTTCGGATGGGGAATGTTTCCAGCTTTAGGTATAAGAGGAGCCGCGATAGCCACTGTGTTCTCAAGAGGCATTGGTGCTGTGATCTCACTGTACATGCTATTCACCGGTAAAGTGGGTTTGGAACTCGAACTCCACTACCTTAAACCGAACATAGATAAGATCAAGAAATTCTTCCAGATCGGTCTACCGGCAACTGGAGCTCGAGTCTTCGATGCTGTAGGCTTCGTGGTTCTCACCGGAGTCCTAGCTAGATTACCCCGTCAAAAAGAGGTGCTAGCCGCTTATGGGATAGGCAGCCGTATCATCAACATAACTTTCGTGATAGTCTTCGGACTCGGTATCGCTCTAAGTACCATGGTGGGTCAAGCTCTGGGAGCGGATAAAAAAGCCAGAGCCGACCGTATCGCAAAGAAAGGTATCATGCTCATGGCGGGTTTCATGTTGCTCATCTCCCTGTTCTTGGTCATCCTCCGTTACCCACTGATGACTTTCTTCATACCTGAAGATCCGGTGGTCATACAGATGGGAGCCATGTTCTTAGCTATCCTCGCAATAGGAGGGCCGTTCTTCGGAACTTTCGAGGCAGTTTCTGGTGCCCTCAACGGTTCGGGACACACGTTCAAACAGATGCTTCTTAGTATCACAAGACTATGGGTCTTCCGTATCCCATTCGTCTTCATATTCGCTTTCTTGCTCAACTACCAGTCAACGGGAGTCTGGATAGCTATCGCTTTAAGTAATGTTGTAGCGGGTACAGCTGCTTACGCTGTTTACAAGAGAGGAAAATGGAAGGAGAAAGTGATAGAGAAAGTCCCCTTGAAATCTCCTCCGACCTAAAACCTAAAATACTACATACTGAAACTATGAAACGATGAAGTTCTACGCGGAAGCTTATGGCTGCACTATGAACCGAGGGGAAACCGAGATGTTAGCAGAGTCTTGGCAGCTTGAGGGCCATGAAAGAGTTTCAGCCCCCGAATATGCGGATACCGCTTTGATAGGCACATGCGTAGTGATAAGTAAAACCGAGGAGAGGATGAAGAGGAGGATAGAAGAGCTCGATGACATCTGTGATGATGTTGTAGTGACTGGATGTATAACAACAGCTAGAAAAGAGGAATTGGAGAAAATATGTCCAGATTGTGATATAATAGAACCTGGTAATGTCGAGATCTCCAGTTCTCTTAATAATAAACAAGGAGTTAAAAAGGATATAACCGGCATGATACCTATTGCCACGGGATGCACAGGTGATTGTCACTACTGCATCACGAAGAGAGCTAGAGGCGGATTAAAGAGCAGACGTATACATAAGATAACGAAAAGATTCGAGTCACTTTTAAACAACGGTTACAAAGAGATCCAGATTACTTGTCAAGATACGGCATCCTATGGACGGGACATCGGTGCTAGCCTTCCAAAACTGCTGAGTAGATTGTCTGAATTCGAAGGTGACCACAGGATAAGGGTGGGTATGATGAACCCTGATACTGCTCTTGAGAGCCTCGATGAGATTATAGAAAGTTTTGACCATGAAAACATATACAATTTCCTACATCTCCCGCTCCAATCAGGTTCTGATAATGTCCTCAAGATGATGAATCGAAAGTATTCCGTTGATGAATGGGAACGTGTGGTAGAGGGATTTAGAGATAATTTCCCCGATCTTACCCTTTCTACAGATGTTATACTTGGTTACCCCGGAGAAACCAGGGATGACTACGAACTCACAAAAGATATAATCGAAAAAGTAAGGCCAGACATACTGAATATAACAAGATTCAGCGCCAGACCTGGAACACAGGCATACCATATGGATGATAAAGTTCATTCCCGTGAAAAGAAAAGAAGGTCGAAGGAGATTTCAGCTGTCCATCGTAAGATAAGTTACGAAAAGAATCGAGAGCATGTAGGAGAAGAGTTCGAAACACTCATATTAGAACGTGGTAAAGATGATACCATGAAAGGCAGAACGAACGATTACAAGATGGTTGTTATAAGGAACTCTTCTGATGATGATATAGGCAGCTGGCGGACGGTCAATATCAGCTCTCACGGCCAGGTTTATCTTAAAGGAGATATCGTCTGAAAAGCCTTTTAAATCAAAGTACTAGAGGTAACTTTTTTCTTTAGCCTTGA
>CAZFVW010000232.1:0-791 GCA_964522285.1 uncultured Thermoplasmata archaeon
TGGGACGGATGGACTGATGAAGGGTCAGAGGATAAACTGAGGACGTTTTCACTGGTAACCACCGAAGCTAACCCTCTCCTCGAAAAGGTTCATAATAAAAAGAAGAGGATGCCGGCCATATTGCGGAGGGCCGATGAAAAAAGATGGCTTAGAGACGATATATCCAAGGTGGATATCGAATGTATGTTGAAACCATATGAAGAAAAAGAGTTAGAGGCCTACCCGATAAAGCGGTTAATCGCTCAGAAAGGTATAGATGCGAACACACCTGAGATTCTGGAAAGATGTGATTATGAAGGATTACCGGGCCTCGAGGAAGATGATGAAACAGAACAGACTACCCTCTTTGAATAGAATATAAAGGGTGCGAAGAGGTAAATGATAAATTAAACCTTTTCCGATGGAAATAATTTTAACTGATGAAAGATATACGGAAGGTGAGATAATATGACTAAACCGGGTGTAGAAAGATACGATGCGCCTAAATTAGAAAAGAAAATACGTGATCATTGGGCTTCTATAGACCTTGATAAAACGTTGAAGAAGGAGAAAAAAGGTGCTAGAACTATGTATGCGGTACACATACCGCAGTTACTTACAAAATATAGGAGTATGAAGGATGTCTATACTTCGGTTCTTTACGATGTGATGTCTCGAAATATTTTGATGAAAAATTACGATATCAAAGGGAATTTTGGGTTCGACCCATTTACATTATCAATAGAGAATGAGGTTATTATTTCTGAAGGTTACGAAAATATAAAAAGTCGTTCAAAGGAAGAGTGGGCGAA
>CAZFVW010000232.1:801-2517 GCA_964522285.1 uncultured Thermoplasmata archaeon
TAAAAGATTTAGATAATCTCTTCATTCGAAATGAATTTCATAAAAAAATGTTTAGAAAAAAGCTCTAAAATGAAAGAAGATAAAATAGATTTTTTTAAACGAATGGGGTTTTTAGTGAACGAAGAGGGTATCTACGAAACATCTAAAGAAGATTATATCGATTCTATATGGAGCAGATTGAATAAATTATGGGAGAATGATTTACTCTATAAAAAAGAGAGTATGATCCCATATTGTCCTACTTGTGACTCTTCATTATCCCGCTCAGAGATCGAAAAAAGAACGGTTGTAAAAGACACAAATATTGTAAAAATACCCTCAAAAAAGGGTGGGAATCGATTTTATCTAGTTGAAATAGAAAACCTCTGGAAACTCCTGGGCATGGAGAATCTAGCCGTGAACCCCGATAAGGAATATTGTGTGCTTTCGTATGAATCAAACGGTAAAGAAGAGAAATCCATACTTTTGAAAGAAAACCTTTCGGACATCAAAGATAAACTAGAAATCAAAGGATATAAAATCGTTAATTCCGTACCAGGTAAAAAACTAGAAGGAATGTCCATTTACAATCCCTTGTCCGAGTTAGTTCCCTATCTTTCAGAAGTAGATGAAGAGAGTACAATCATTATCTCAAATAAAATCCTAGATAGTGGTACTGGGATCATTCCTGTTTATCCATCTATAGGGAAAGAAGCATATGAAATGGATAAAGAATTCGATCTTTTAAGCTACATGCCGATCTATGATGGAGAGCGTATCAAAAGCGAAGACCGATTTGGTAGTTTCTCAGGTAAATATTTAAAAAAATGTAATGAAGACATAAATGAATACTTGAAAAATGAAGGTTTTCTAATAGCAGAATATGAAGATATGAAAGAGGATGATCTCTGCATACATTCAAATTCCGAAGTCACATATCGTTTTGATGAAGAATGGTTCATTAAGATTTCAGACATCGAATTTGAGATAGAAGAGATGATAGATAAGATAGATTGGATGCCAAAGAAGTACAGTTTAGGAGAATTAAAAGAACGGATGTTAACTCAAGGTCTGCACATCACTAGGAGAAAGGGATGGGGTATACCATTCCCGTTCTGGAGATGTGAATGTGGTAATTATTATGTTCCTGAGTCTTTAGAATCATTTTACCAAAAGACAGGAGGCGATATGGATATAGAAGAACTTCTTCAATTAGATAAAGTCGATATCAAGTGTCAAGAATGTGGCAAAAAGATGATGTGGGAAGAAAAAGTCCTGAATCCTATGTTCATCTCTTCGGCTTCACCTTTCTCTCAGTTGGGCCATATAAGATACAGTGAAGATCTCGATGATGTTTGGCCAGGAGATCTGATCATTTTGAATAAAGGTAAGGACGACGATGTGTTATTGGGGCTCCTCGCTTTCTCAGCAGCTTTTTTTGAGAAACCTTCAGTCAAAAAGGTAATAGAGACTGGGGGGATCAGACATAGAATATTGGAGAACTTGGTTTTCGAAGAAAATATTGACTCCTCAAGGATAAATCTATTGAGAGGTCATTCGATATATGATGATTTTGATCTAGAAAAATCCTTTGAAGAGGACCTAGACAGGATGATAAGGGTATTATGGAATATTTATTCATTCTCCTTAGAGTTGATGAAAGAGATGAGATTCGACCCACAAGATTTGAATCTAGAGGCCATCCTAGAGGATATTGGAGTTGAAGATAAATGGTTG
>CAZFVW010000233.1:0-2502 GCA_964522285.1 uncultured Thermoplasmata archaeon
CATCCCCCCTGATGGGACATCATATCAGCAGGGAACCAATCGAAGTCACACCTAGAGAAAGGGAGATCGCGGATAAATGGAGCGACGAGATGCAGAACATCAAGATGATGATCCTCATCAGTGTAGGATTGTTCGTGCCCATCGGATTCACTTTGCTATTTTCCGAGTATTTTCAGGGTCCATACGGCACATATATGTTGTTCATTTTCATCATGCTGCCCATAATATTGATAATTTGGTTCGGTCAGAGCAAACAGAAGATAGTGGCTAAAGTGAACGAAGCTGATAGGATAGAAGAGCTTTTAGAGAAGAGGAAGAGCAGTTGATATTCATAATAAATATCCAAATCATAAACTATCGAATAAGCAGGAGAGATAGGTGAAATCGCTCAAACATACCTGGAATATGGCTTACTTTTCAAAGTAAAGAGAGATAGAAAAAGTTAAGAAACGCCTTAAGAAGCTCTAGATATTCGTAGGGGTAAACAATAGTCTATGGATCGATAAAATGGAAGATGTTTTAGAATATCTCTAACTTTTAAAGCAAAACCGTCGGTCTTATATAATAGAAGCTACGCTTAAAGGTAAAAAGAAAGTGGTTCAGATGGAAACAGGATTAAGCTTCGATGATATATTGCTCGCACCCAACAGGACGAACCTGATGAGATCGGATATGGATACGTCCGTAGCTCTCACCGAGAACATCGTCCTAGATAAACCGTTCCTCAGCTCACCCATGGATAAGGTCACCGGTACCGAGATGTCCATCGCCATGGCTAGAGAAGGCGGGCTCGGGATAATACACAGGAACCTCGGCGTAGAGGAGCAGATACAGATGGTCAAGAAGGTGAAACGCTCGGAGAACTGGATCATCAGGAACCCGACAACGATAACACCGGACAAAAAAGCCATGGATGCCAAGGTGATCATGAACGAGGAGAACATCTCCGGTCTACCTGTCATGGAGAAGGGAAAACTCATAGGGATAGTCACCAAGAGGGATATCCGTTTCGAGACTGAATTAAACAAGAGAGTGAGAGATGTGATGACCTCGGATGTCATAACCGCAACTCCAGACACCGACATGGAAGAGGCGAAATCCATACTCAACGAGAACAAGATCGAGAAACTACCGCTCATGGACGAAGACGGGACGATGCAGGGCCTGATAACTGTAAGAGACATAGAAAAGAAGAAACATCACCCTAGAGCCACCATGGACGAGAACGGTCAGCTGATGGTGGGCGTAGCCGTCGGTCCAGATGAATTAGATAGAGCGGAAGCTTTAGTAGATGCAGGTGTAGACTTGATAGTCATAGACACGGCACACGGCAACTCGGAGAACGTGATAAATGCCACAGAAGATATCAGCCAGAGTTTCGATGTAGACGTGATGTCAGGCAACGTCGCCACGGAAGACGGTGCTAGAAATTTGATAGACGCTGGAGCGGACTCGTTAAGAGTTGGTATCGGACCGGGTTCCATATGCACCACGCGTATAGTTTCTGGTATAGGCATACCACAGATAACCGCCATACAGAACGTTTACAAGGAGAGCAAAGATGAAAACGTCACCGTCGTTGCAGACGGCGGTATACGCTACAGCGGCGATGGTGCTAAAGCCCTAGCAGTCGGAGCCGACGCATTGATGCTCGGGAACATCTTAGCTGGTACGGAAGAGGCCCCTGGCAGGATAGTTTTCAAAGGCGGTAGAAAGTTCAAGGAATACCGTGGGATGGCATCTATATCAGCTTTGGAAAAACGTGAGAAGAACAGGTACAATCAGAGCTTTGAAACTCGGGAGGAATACGTTCCGGAAGGCGTTGAAGGTCTTGTTCCGTTCAAGGGTTCACTGGCGGAAGTCATACACCAACTCACAGGAGGAATCCAGTCCAGCATGGGTCATCTAGGAGCTAGAACGATCCAAGAGATGAGGAAAGCCAAGGTATACAGGATCACCGAAGGTGGAAAAAGAGAGAGCCATCCTCACAACGTGGAGATAACTGAAGATACTCCGAACTACCATGTAGAAGGTTGAGATCAGGCAGGACCCCATCGATTTTTAGATATCAGCGATAAGTACGGCCTTTCAGATCCGTTGTAATACACTATATTCAGATCTTCAGATATGCCATACCGTCCGGATGGATACCTGCATCGATTCTATCGATCTCTTCTAAACTCTCGACATCTATTACCGAGATATCGTTTGTTTTGTTGTTCGCTACGTAAGCCTTTTCACCGTTCTCATCGAAAACAGTACCTCCCGGCCACACGCCCACGGGTATCCTTTTGATCTCCCAGGGGACGATGTTTCCATCTCTTTCAAAATCGGTCTGGATCACCGATACGTCGTTCGATTCTCTGTTTGGTATCAAAGCGTACTTCCCATCGGGTGAGAAAACTATCCTTACGGGCGTGGTCCCTAGTCTCCTCTTGTATTTTACTTCGTAATCATCCGTATCGATAACGTACAGCGTCCCGTCATCTTGATTTGCTACGT
>CAZFVW010000234.1:0-2484 GCA_964522285.1 uncultured Thermoplasmata archaeon
TATCGCAGCTACCGTGCTAATGAGCAATACTGCTATCACTAACCTTGCTAAATTTTTATTTATTTTTTTGTTCATATCATTCCTCTCCTTTAGAGGTCCCATTATCATAAATCGGTCATTATTTATAGTTTATGGTATAAAATTCGAATGGAAAATAGGTGTCCAGTTATTATAACATGCAGTTACATTAATTATATTTTCTATTTTAATGTCATACGTTTTTCATACGTTTTAAGGCATTATGTATGACAAATAGAACTAAGGAAGATGCACTGACTATCGGTATTGCAGGGAGAAGTCCGAAAGTCGGTAACATCTCAAAGTTATATGCTATCAACATGATCAGGCCGGTAATTATCGAAGCGATACAGGCTCTTGGATCTGCGTCCCAATATAGAACAGCTAACGTTACAGGATATAATATCGCTAAGCCTGTGAACGCCCACGTTACGATCGTAAAGATGGTAGCAGGGGGTCTGTAGGCGATAGCGAGACCGATCAGTGCCAGAACCACCACCATCATATGCCCGATGGAGTAATCATCGCTTTTGACTTTCTTCATGAAAGGGTGTATTATATCTCTGGTGAACATCGAGCTCATAGTCAACAATTGGCTATCCGCCGTGGACATGAATGCGGCGAATCCGCCGCTCATGATAAGGGCGGCCAGCCATTTTGGTGCAGTTTGATCTAATACGAGCGGCAATATACTGTCCGATTCTTGTCCAACTAGGTCTGGTATAGCTCCTCTTCCCATAACACCTATGACAACTGGTAGCAAAAATAGAAGGGAGACCATGATGGGGTAAGCGATAGATGCTCTTTTCAACCCTTTCTCACTCTTGGGGATGAAGAACCGCTGGAAGAGTTGGGGGAACATCGGATCGCACAGCGACCACAGAACGGTATAACTGAACATGATCCCCAAAGTGATCTTTCCTTCTCTAGCGAAGAGTCCCGGGTCGACGATTCTCGCCTGAGAATGAGCTGCTTCCAGACCACCTAGGTTAGAAGCTATGACAACTAATGATACTAAGAGCAAAGATACCATCATCAGACCCTGCAGTACATCCGTCCACGCTATCGTCCTCATGCCTCCCAAGAAAACGTAAAGTATGATAAAGAAAGTGAGAAAAGCTGCACCCCAGAAATAAGGGATGGCTCCATCTGTTAATGCGCTCAATACATATCCTGCACTCATGGGCTGTATAGCTAGATATGGGAGGGTAAAAATCACCATCACGGAGAAGAATAAGATCTGTAAAGGCCTGCTCCCGGTTTCCTTCCCGATAAGTTCTGAAGGGGTTATGTAACCGTGCCTTTTACCCAACCTCCAGACCTTTCTACCGATGATATAGAACGACAGTGCCATGAAGGAAGTACCGAATGCCATGACACCGTAGAATGCATAACCGAGATGATACGCCGCTCCAGCGAATCCTAAGAATGTAAAAGCACTGAAATTTGTCGCCGCCAGGGTGAAGAACATGACCATTGAACCTATCTTCCTATCAGCCAAAAAATAATCTGATACGCTCTTTTTTGAGACTTTATAACCATAAACTCCGAGGAGTAAAGTTACAGTAAGATATATCGATATCACCAACAAGACAACCAGAACTACTGACATCAGTTATCATCCTCCCTGCTCCAATACGTCTTTGCAAAGAAGTATATCGATATCGATAAGATCCATTGAAGGCTGATAAGCCATAGTATCCAAACAGGTAAGAATCCGAATACTAACTCGCCATTATCCCAAGCCCAAAAATCCAACGAAAGGAAGAAAAGAATGCTGAATAATACGATCCAAAAATATCTGTTCCTTTCCAGCCTAGGGGTTTTATTCGCTTCCATCTTAACCAATTCCTGAAGACTGTTTCCTGGATTGGTCGGCTGGAACACAGAAAAACAATGCCATCTGCGGAATAATTCAGGGATATATAGGATTTTCGTTTTCGATATATGGGCTATTCAGACCGAAAAATAGTTTATTCTTTCCTTCAATTACGATGATATGACGGTAAAAGATACAAGGATAAAAGTGAAGACATCCAAAGAGCTGGATATAAAAAATATCACCGACCAGGGCCAGAAAGCGGTAAATGAGAGCGGGATCAAGGAAGGTATGGCACTCTTCTTCGTTTCTGGAGCTACGGCTGCCATAACAACGGTAGAATACGAACCGGGGCTGCTCCACGATATACCTGAAGCTTTAGAAAGGCTGTTCCCAAAAGACATGTACTACAAACATCACGAAAAATGGCACGATGGTAACGGGCATTCCCACGTGAGAGCTTCCTTTATCGGACCGAGCTTAACGGTACCCATAACCAACGGGAGCCTCGAACTCGGTACATGGCAGCAGATAATACTGTGTGATATGGACGTCCCTGCTAGAGACAGGGAGATAATAATCAAGATGATAGGGGAGTAAAGGTCAGATCTTACTTCATTTCCTACCGCTTCTGCCGAAATGTGCTA
>CAZFVW010000235.1:0-2483 GCA_964522285.1 uncultured Thermoplasmata archaeon
TTTGATATCTGATGGTGATGAGATCGAAATCGATGAAAATGATAATGTGAGCATAATAACAAATCCACTTGTATACAACGATCCAATCGATATCGAAACGGGTTATAAGGGTATAAAGGTTTTAGAAGAACAAAAGATGAGTGTTATAGTGAATTCAGAAAGAAAAAGCAGTGCTGAGCAAGGTGTAACTGATATTGGTATAGATATATCGGTAGTTTCTCCCCCAGAAGAACTTCCCGGTAGGGTTACCGAGGTTTTCGATATTACAACTTCCTCGTCAATAGATAAAGGGACAGTTAAGAAAAAATTAGATATTAACGAGATATCCGATTACTCTACCTTAAGATGGTACAAGTATACTACAGAAGGTTGGAAGATCGTTTCAGGAGGTATTAACACTGGAGGTTCGAATCAAGATTATCAATTTGTATGGGGGCAATTTGATTCCTTCAGTAAGGTAACTGTCGCAGATGCAAGTCAATATGATAGTGATGGAGATGGTCTTACCGATGATATAGAGAGTGAAGGTAGTGCACAGTATTACAATTTAGGAGGGGTAAATCTCCCTTATGAGATAAAAGATATTCAAACTTATCATGCTGATCTTTACGTTCGGATGAAAAAGGATACTAGCAGCGAGAGAAAAGTCCAATTACAATCTAAATCATGGCGTTCAGGTTCAATTTATAGTACGTCCTGGGAGTACACCATCGAAGAGGATTATAGATGGTATGCCCTAAGGTTCATGTCAAGTGTGACAGGAAGTTTAAAATTTATATCTGAAAATCCCAACGATATATTGATAGATAAGGTGTACATACGTGATTCGCCTGCAGATCGACCTCCAACTGATCCTCACAACCCAGACTGTGACAATGATGGTTTAATGGATGGGGAAGAATTTGAAAATCAGAAGACCATCGAGTTTGAGAGTGGGGTCGAATTCAATGTTACAACTATGCATGGAAAGGAAACAGTATTATCATCTATCGGACCTATCGGGTGGCCGAAAGAAGCAGAAATATCTTGTAAATTAACAATTCCGGATGATACAGGCGGTGATACACTGTACATCAGTGCATCGCAGGAGACCGACCCGATGAGTTATCCTCAAGAACAGCCTTTTATAAACGGGGTAATTGAACTCCAGGGTGGAGATGACCCTGTAACAATTACTGAAATCTTCGAATACGATTATCTCTCTCACCTACATTACGAATATGATTGGGTTGTCTCTGTCTATGACGGGTCATGGGATTACAACGTTACAGTGAGCGATTATAAGCTCACAGTCAAGACACATCAGAATCCATTGAGTAAGGACAGTGATGGAGATGGAAGTCACGACCAAACAGAGAAGAATTTTCAAAAGAATAATCCGTCGGCAGATCCTTTACTCCCTCAAAAAACCCTGGTTAACCAACTCGAATTTGGTCCATTTGAGTCTACCTTCGATGTCGTTTATCCTTTCATGGGGAACACTTCTAGAATAGTCGAAGGAGCATTCTTCGACCACGAAATCAAAAAAGCTGGAAGTGATGAACCGCCATGGGCTCCCTTAGCGGGAGAATTAGCCCCTCACCTAGTTTATGAGGACATGAACCAGGAATTCCCAACGAGTATTTTCTTCGACGGGAACAGGGACATGAGCAATAACGGTATACCTGATAGTTTACCCAACAACGATGGAGTTTACAAAGGCGAGATAAATTTCCACGGTTTCTCACATCTGGATCCGGATGATGATAATAGTAAATCTGTATCTATTGATGATGTATCACTAGAAGATTTAAGCTTACCAACTGATAATGGGGTGGAAATAAATCATAATGGTAACGAGTTTGGGATTGTAGGAGAAATGAAACATATCCCTTATGGTGGTCGTATCGATTTTAATCCAAAAATCTATATCGAATATTCTATAGGGAGTGAAACGCACAGTATTACTTTAGATGATCTATTAGCAACGGTAGAAGATGGTTGGGATCCCGATCCAACCTCAGGCGATATCGTTATTAGTGTTAGTTCAACAAGTTCAGGTAATCACAATGGTCTAACCGCTGATGATGTATTTAGATTTAATTTCTTTTTAAATATTGATGGGCATGTATATGATCAACCCTTCCGCCAAATCGGTCAAGGCTATTATGATGATTCTCGATTCACTGAAAGTGAAAGGAAGGATGATCTTACAACTACGTACATGCAGGCGTATTATGATGATGATAATGAAAAGTTAGGACTCCAGTATTGGTTCTACTATCCTTACCATGATGATCCAGAAGGTAAAAATCACCCGCACGATTGGTGGTACTTCTGGATAGTGTACGACACAGATTCAAAACAACCCACAAAAGCAATATATGATTTCCACCATAACTTACGTGCAATCGATTGGGATGACCCGCGAGTGGATAAAAACGGATTGCATCCAAAAGTGTATATCGATGCAGGAGGACACAGAAGCATGTATGGACCTGGAG
>CAZFVW010000236.1:0-2479 GCA_964522285.1 uncultured Thermoplasmata archaeon
AGAGTTCAATGGATGAAGAAAAAAAGGGGTGAGGAGGTGATCTTGAGCTAATTTATGAAATTTATACTACTTTTCTGCCTGGATTTTTTTCGTCTTTTTCCACCATTCAGGCCTGTCACAACTGACATCAATTTGATCTTGTTTCTGCACTCCGGGTCCACCCTAGCACCGAAGATTATCCCCGCTTTGGGGTCCAGTTCTGATGTCATCATACCTACGACATCGTTCATCTTCTTTATAGTAAGATCCGGCCCACCTGTTACGTGAACGAGGGCTTTTTTTGCACCCTTGTAATCAACTTCCAAAAATGGATTCTGGCTTGCTTCTCTTACCGCTGCTGAAGGATCGTCTATGCTGGCTTCTCCCCTCATCAGTGTAGAAACCCCTCCACCGGCGAGAACGGATCTTAGATCGTTGAAATCTAGATTTATCAGTGAAGGCAAAGTCACTGTTTCCGTAACACTCTTGATCAGTTCGGATATGAGGGCGTCTATCACACCAAAAGCCTGATCCATGGGAAGATCTGGCACAACGTCCAATAATTTATCGTTCTGTATGACGATGGTTGAATTAGAGAAATTGTCTAACATCTTCACTCCCTTCATGCCTAATTCTTTACGACTTCTCTCGACTGTGAATGGTAGTGTGGTTATCCCTATCACCAAAGCCCCGCTCCTACGAGCGATCTCCGCGATTACTGGAGCTGCACCGGTACCTGTCCCACCTCCCATACCTGCGGTTATGAAGACCAAATCTGTAGTTTTGAATATCTTTTTGAATACACCACAAGCTGATTCCGCACATTTTTGTCCGACCGACGGATTTCCACCAGCTCCCATCCCGCGGTTGTGTTTTTTTCCGATAAGGATCCTTTTATCCGCTTTTATGTTCTGGAGATGGTCTTTATCCGTGTTTATCGCAACAGTTTCTGCACCGTAAACACCCATCCTACTCAAACGGTTGATACTGTTATTTCCCCCTCCACCGACACCTACGACTAAAACAGAAAGTTCGGAAGATTCTTCTCCTATCCCGTTGAAGTCGGCTACCACCATCGTTATTACCTTCTCTTTAGAACCCCATGTTCGATCTGGGGCGTGCATCCCATATGAGGAATCTTCATTCCTCTTCAAGCCGTTTTTTATACTGCTTGATCTTTTCCTTTACATAATCCCTAACGGCTGTCCTTATAGCGTCATCTACAGATATCGAATCGCCTTCTCTTACCAGGTCCTCGATCTCGTTCACCTTTTTCTTGGGCAGATCTACAGTGACTTTAGATATGTGTTCAGGTGCATTCCGCGCTTTTATGAATTCAGATATCGCTGATCTTATCGCATCTGACATCGTAGAGAACTCACCTTCGTCTACTAATCCTTGCAGGTCTTCGGCCATGTCTTTGGGTATTCTGACAGTTATCCTTTGTGTGTCGGACACCATGAGGGCACCATATGTATTTTAGTCCGACGATATTTTTCTATACGTCAGACATAAACATAATAGATATTTTTATTTATAAGTCTTTCGGTGATTGTCTGAAAAATAGGTGACAGACATACCGTTAATATGATGACCTTTTCTAGAATATATTTTGATTAATAATCAAAACCTTTATATGATTAATTCGGAAATCACTTAATAGATGTCTTTATCAGGAGGTACGGTAAATAACGGGTCTGAAGATGATTTCGTCAATCGGAAGAGAGAATTGAATCTGTTAAAAGAGCATATGGAAGGAACGAAAAACGGTGAAGGTCGTTTCGTGCTTTTAAGGGGTGAGGCTGGTGTAGGTAAAACCAACCTAGCAGAGTATTTCGCAAAATCCTGTGTAGATGCAGGTTTTGAGTTCCTAAAAGGGCGATGTTTATACCATGAAAGTACAGATCCATACCTCCCTTTCTTTGAAGCATTGGATGACTACATAGAAACTGAAGAAGAATCAAGCTCGAGTTCGTCATCTTCTTATACCGGTATAGTCGGACATGGGATGAAAAAGAGTACTACTTCTAGCGTTCCTATGAGTATGATAGGTCTTAGCAGTAAAGATCTAGACATCTCAGCAGATATATCGATATCAGATAAAAGAGAGATGATGTTCGAAAAGATAACAAATCTTATCAAAAAGATATCAAGAAGCAAACCGGTTCTCCTTTTCTTTGACGATCTACAGTGGATAGATGAATCATCATCACAGCTACTCCATCATCTCAGCAGAAGCATCTCAAAAAACAGGGTCTTTATCTTGGGAAGTTATAGGCCGGAAGAACTCCGTTCTAGAGAAGAAGACCTTCCTCTAAGGAATACTCTGAACAGGATGAGAGAAGAGAAGTTGGTAGACGAGATAAACGTGAACAGGCTTGATTTCCCATCAGTTTCCAAGATGTTGAAGAAAAAACTGCATACTGAAGATATACCACAATCTTTCATCATGATGATATTCAGGGAAACAGAGGGTAATCCATATTACATAATAGAGATC
>CAZFVW010000237.1:0-2465 GCA_964522285.1 uncultured Thermoplasmata archaeon
AGATGTAGAAGAGCACGGCATGTGCTACTGCGGTTTGTTTGTGTCTGAAGAGGTAAAAGAGGATCCATCAAAGATGGGTTCCATACCCGAAAGAAGACCCGAAGAGATAATAGATCAGGCCATGGAAGCGAGGGAAAAGAAAAAGAAAGGAGAATTGGAAGAACCTCAAGAAATAAAAAGTGAGGTCAAAACAAGTGGGGAGAAGAAAGAGATACCCGTATGGCGGTGTGAAGTCTGCGGTTACCTTGCGGCTAGAGAAGAACCACCGGCGATATGCCCTATATGTAAAGCAAAATCAGAGAGGTTCGAAAAGTTCGACCTAGGTTAGATTTTAGTAAGTAAAAATAAAAAAAATAAAAAGGAAAAAAGAAAGAGTTCTAGACTAGGTCTAGCTCTTTACCGAGTTTCTCGTAAACACGGAGTACTTCTTCGATATCTTCCATGGACATACCGGCGTTGATCTGGTTTCTGATCCTGGCTTTTCCTTTAGCTACCATCGGATAAACGATAGCCAGACCGAAGATACCTTCTTCGTACAGTCTGTTAGCCAGTTTTTGTGCTTTCTTACTGTCACCTATCATGGCTGGAACGATGGGTGTTTCACTGTTACCAGTATCGAAACCGAGTTGTTCTATGCCGCTTTTGAATTTCTCGGTCAGCTTCCATAGTTTATCCACTCTCTCAGATTCTTCTTCAATGAGTTCGAGGGCTGCGATGTTGGAAGCTGCTACATGTGGTGGGAAAGCAGCGCTCAAAAGCCAGGTTCTTGATGTGTTATATGCAAAATTGACCAGTCCTTCAGTTCCTGCTAGCATGCCTCCGAAGCTACCAAAGGCTTTGGAAAATGTTCCCATCTGTATGTCTATCTCATCTTCGACATCGAACTCCTTTCCGATACCATGACCCCCTCCGAGTACACCTTCACCATGGGCGTCATCTACATATGTGAGAGCTCCATATTCGTTTGCAAGGGCCTGGATCTCGTCCATCTTTGCTACGTCGCCGTCCATACTGAAAACACCATCTGTTAAAACGATAGCTCTGTTGTAATCTTGGGCTTCTTTCAGACATTTTTCGAGTTCACCCATATCTGAGTGGGAGTAGATCATCTTGTCTGCCTTTGACAACCTAACACCGTCGATTATACTTCCGTGGTTGAGTTCGTCGGATATTAATACATCTTCCTTACCAACAAGCTGTGGCACGAGTCCTGCGTTAACAGCGAAACCCGTTTGATATGTCATACCGGCTTCAGTGTTCTTGAACTCCGCTATTTTGTCCCACAGTTCTTCGTGAACATCCATTGTTCCAGCGATAGACCAGTCAGAACCGGCACCAGCACCGTACTTGTCGATTGCTTCTTTTGCTGCTTTCCTAAGTTTAGGGTGATTCGCCAGGTCCAAGTAATTGTTAGAAGCCAACATTATGCACTCTTTCCCATCCACCGTTACATGTGGTTTTGAAGGCCCAGCTAGATCTCTTATCTTCCATGTGAGTCCTTCCTCTTTCATCTCCTCGTATCTCTTCCTAAGATATTCTGTTTTTTCTGCCATATTATCATTCTCCTAAATTTGATTCGAATTTGATTTAATTTTAACCTTTTAGGATTTGTTTTTAAAAGTAAACTTTTACTTAATTCTTTCTACCTAGTTTCATCGCCCCACCCCCCTCCTCCTGGGGTCTCTATCCTGATAATATCGCCCCCTTTCAAAGATCTGGTCACCATGCTAGAGAGTTCTATCCTCTCTTCACCTGATATAAGTATGTTTTTTCCTTTTTTCCCCTTCCCACCACTATTCGAACCTAGAGGACGAAATCTCCTCCTTTCACTCTGTATCGATAGTTCTGAATCATCTAATACTTTGATCTCCCTAATTATGCCATCTCCACCTCTGTGAAGACCCGATCCACCAGAGCCATCTCTCAGTTTATACGCCGTAACTAACAGAGGATATTCATGTTCTAACGCCTCGATAGGCGTGTTCTTCGTGTTCGTCATGTGAACGTGCACACCGTCCTCTCCAGGTCCTTTTACAGAAGCTCCGGCCCCTCCACCTATGGTTTCGTAATAGGTGAAACCTTCATTACCGATTATCAGGTTGTTCATAGTTCCCTGGCTTTCCGCTGGGATCTCGTCTATGACGGGCCTAATTGCTCTCAGGATCATCTCGACCACTCTCTGGGAGGTCTCAACGTTACCGGCGGAAACGGCTGCAGGTGGATTAGGATTCAGGATCGTGCCTTCCGGTATATTTATATCGATGATTTCATAGCATCCTTCGTTAACTGGTATATCATCTGGTAGGATACATCTAAGCACATAGTAAACTGCTGAATAAGTCACCGGTTCAGGTGCGTTTATATTTCCTTCCACCTGATCATCGGTTCCCGAGAAATTGAACGAGATCTTATCATGACCGATATCTATTGAAACATTCAATTTTACACCATCACCCCACTCCATA
>CAZFVW010000238.1:0-2449 GCA_964522285.1 uncultured Thermoplasmata archaeon
TGAAACCTTCTCTCATCCCCTTCTCTTTGAGGATCTCGCGTATCTCTTTCTCGTGTCCGCTTCGGTGGACCGCTGTGGACTTTTTCTGGCGTGGCATGAACAAATCTCCGATTTCGTGAGTGGGAGGAACTTTGTTCCTTCCAATCAGTTTATTTTCGTTGTCACCGGATTATAATTGTTTCTATCTACAGAAAAATGAGAATTTAGAAAAGGCGTTAAAATCTAATATTCAACAGTCCACGTCACTGTAGATTCCTTGGAGAAATAAACCCAATATCCTTCTTTTGCTTCAAGTGTATAATTAGACAAATTGTAGATGTATTGTAAATTGTATTTCTTACTACTATTGAAGATACCTAGTTTGGTAACCCCTTCAGGGAGAGATTTGTTCGCCAATTTGTTTTTTGCAGAGGGGTATCCAACCATATTCCATCCGGGTTCGAGTGTTATATTCGTCGAACTAGGTGTGCTACCTATAATTGATAGAGTATCATTAGAGGTCATATGAACCCATAATCCCATAGTTCTATTCCAATTGTCTAAATCATTATAACGTTCTGCCCTAACTGGCATATAGGAACGCCATACATCATTTGAGGCATCGTAGAACATAACTTTATCATAATTATTATTTATTCCATATGTTTTATTATCCAAAATAGAAGTAAGAGACGTATTCAGAGGGGTTAGAGGAAATGAAATAAAATTCCATCTTTCATTCTTTCTACCTGTATTCATAGAAATATCTGCGATACTATTTACACGTATTCTTTTTGTATTATTTGGGCCCCAAGGTCTGTGTTGCGTATGGTCCGTAGTATTATCACTAAATTTGAACTGATAAGAGTGATTGCCCCCAGGTAAAGTAGTGCTGTATTCATATACTGCTCCATCCTGGTATGTACCGCTCACTTTTGTCATATTAAAACTGGTCCCGTTTATAATGACGTTGTGGATGGCGGGTGCCTTACCTTCGGGATCGCTGTAGTTGATGGAGAACTTAAAAGTATCATCTTCATCACCGTTTTGTGGAGTAACGCTGTAATTGCTCAATTCGGGCCTGTTGTTCTGCCACGGCATCAAAGGAGGCTTGCTGTACTCCGCATAACCTTCAGAAAAGGATCCTCCTTTGTTGTTAAAAACCCAATACCCTTGAACATAATAAGTTGGATCTCTCCATCTAAAAGTGGCGTTTGTATTTTCCGGCCAATGAGAATTTATGCTAGAAGATGGTTTTGGGTTCATTTCCCAAACCCGAGTTATGTTTACGGTCCAATTCTCGTTGATTGCTTCAACAGCTTTTGTAACTTTCATACCATTATATTCACTACCATCCATAGCTGTCCAACCCATTGAATTCCAACCTGGCTCCATTTGACCCCAAGCAGGATCGTTAATGGGGTTTACATCACCATTCCCAGAAAAGGTATTGGTATATCCCGGATCATCGCAATATATCCAGTAACCGTAATCAGTAACCATGTGTGTTACTTCATTTTCTGTATCTGGCCTGCTTTTCTTCCATAATTTCCAAGGGTCATCAGTATCACTACTATTATATAAATATACCAAAGAACAATTCCCTTTCTCTGTAGGTTCTGATGAATTACAAACTGTTTTTCTCAAGCTCACTTTTGAGCCGTTACCTGTATCGTCAGGTAACATCGGAAGTGAAACATAATGCCATCCCATTTCATCAAAATAAAATTGATAAGTATGAGTACCTCTCAGTGTTACTTCTTTTCCAGTATCTGAAGTTTTAGTTGAGGATGATTTTTTTTGTTCTACTTCTGACCTCTCAGGAGTATATTGTATAATGGGTGATATAAATATTAAGAAAACTAGAACTATTAGAAATGTAGTAATTAGTTTTTTCATTTTCTTCCGTTATAAAGTATGGTTAAAGATGCATATTAAATTTTTCATTAAATAGCTATAAGAGAAATATTCCTCAATACCCCTCCAACACACTCTGCCCGTTAACCCGGATAACCATCCCATACTTCTCTTTAGCAACCTCCGCAGCCACCGGAAGCATATCTTCCAAACCACGAACATAGTAGATCAGTATCTGACCTCTACCTCGACCAAGACCTTTAACTCGAGAAGTTATCAATCCCTGACTCTCCAATTTCTTCATTATGAACTTTCGGACGTATGAATAAGCTCTCGGTTGGATCCCTAAAGATTCACAGATATCAGAAAATTTTTGATAAAGCATTTCGCTGTCAACACCTTCACCGCCTTCTTTATCTCTTATGATCAGTGAAACCAAAGCAGCGAAATGGACTTCATTCAGCCCTCGGATAGTTGATTTGACTTCATCGTACTCGATCTTTTTGATAGCTTCCTGCAGATCACCGATAGTGACTTTCCCTTTCCCCTCATTGACCACTTTCTTTCCAGCATACTTTAAAGCGTTCAATCCGTAGCGTATATCAGCCCTTCC
>CAZFVW010000239.1:0-2447 GCA_964522285.1 uncultured Thermoplasmata archaeon
TATCTCTTTCACCTGCTGCACATCCTTTAGGATGCCGTAAACTTCTCTTTCAGCTGCCGGTGCCGTTTTTATAAGGACAAAACCTATCGCCAATGTTTCACCTATGTGGGAGTAATTACTACCGAAATATAAATATTTTGTCTATTTTTGTCTCATCTATATTTTAATAGGCAAGATCTTCAAGTTCACAGCACCTTTAAATCTCTGCTTGCATCGGTCAACATTTCGTAACCGTCTTCAGTTACAACGATGTCGTCTTCTATCCTAACTCCTCCGTACCCTGGCAAGTAAACTCCCGGTTCTACGGTGTAGACCATACCAGGCTCCAAGGTCACTTCGACTCCCGGTGAGAGACCAGATCCATCATGTGTTGAAAGGCCGATACTGTGACCGAGTCCGTGGGTGAATTTTCCTTTGAATTCGGTATCCTCTATAACATCGTGAGCCGCCATGTGGACGTCTTTACCTTCCACACCCGGTTCTATCATATCAAGAGCAGCCTGCTGTGCGTTCTTAACTGTTTCATACATCCTTTCCTGTTTTTCAGACAGCGGTCCTATCACTACCGTGCGTGTGATATCTGATCGGTATCGTTTATAGAGAGCACCAAAGTCCATCAGAACGAATTCCCCTTCCTTTAATTCTCTATCGCCAGCGGTATAATGTGGCTCTGCAGTATTCGACCCGCTTGAAGATATTATCTCGAAAGCATCCCCTGTAGCCCCACGTTTCTTCATCCTATAGGATATCTCTGCAGCCAGCTCGTATTCCTTCACACCTGGCTCGATAAATTCGACAACCTCATCAGCCACTCTAGATGCTATATCTCCAGCATCGCTCAATCTCTGGATCTCTTCATCGTCCTTGATGTTCCTTGCATCCACAACTGCATCCGTTATATCTATAATCTCTGCATCTGTGCTTTCCTTTATCTTCATGTATCCACTGTAAGTCAATTCTGAAGCATTGACACCGATCTTATCAAGGTCGCTCAGTTTATCTTCCATCCACTCCTCTCTTTCTTCACTTTTCCTTATAGCTGTAAGAGGCATATCCGCTTTCTTGGCACTCTCCTCCTCTAAGAATGTAGTCAATATTTCGCCGGTATGGTCTGGATAGATGATCACACCGCTTCCTTCGAATTCACCCTTCACCAAACCCGTCAAGTAAAAAAAGGTCCTGTCAACATGTGGTTTGGTAGAATTGAATATGAATATAGCGTCTAGTTCTTCATCAACCCTATCGTAAACATTTTTGATCCTAGATCTCATAGTATCGTCGAGTAATCTGAGAAGGGTTATTTAATTTTCACTACTTTAGTTCCTGCTACGTAGTCACCGATCCGTTTATTCTTCCCCCCGCTTATCATCAACACGATGCTGAATATGTAGAAATAGAGTATGATGTCAGCGTATCTAGCAGTGTTCCTAGCAGCTGACTGAACGAAGGTTATATCCTCCATATCGTCGGATACTACTTTCAAACCCATCAGTTTCTTACCTAAACTCGCTCCGAACTTCCACTCCAAGAGAGTAAAATAGAGGAACTGTATGGATATCATCAGCGAAAATATAGCGAGCAAGTAGGAATAGGACTGGATCATATCGGTGATTATCGTATTTCTCAAGAAAACGAAGATGATAATTAAAAGAAAAGGAACAAATATCAGCAGCAGGTCGATAAGATAAGCGATTACCCTCTTTGACAAACTGTGAAAATAATTGTTCAATTTTTCGTTCAAGGTATTATTGAGGAATCGTGCTGTAACGAATACTTTGTGAGCATCGTTCTTTGTTGGTCTATGATCCCTTTTATTCATGGTTCTGTAATCTTCGATAGCATACTTGTGAAAACCAAGATAACTCAACACCATTTCAGGAGAAAAACGGTGACCTATGTGGACATCACCCCTCATCTTCATGAGATTCCAACCCTTTTTTATGCTTCTATTGACTGCCTTCTGGGAGTATATTACACTTCTGATCGCCATACCCTTTCTCATGAAATTCAGACTATCATCCAGAAGAGAACCATGATCTCCTTTAGGATAACGTGGGTAATAATATGTTATCAATGGGATCGCTGCTATGAGACCGGATAGGTAGACAAGGTCCATAGCTCCCGCACCCCCTATCGAACCTAGAACACCCGCATCTACGAGCATGGGTATCCTGACTAGATCCGCCCCTATCAGATTACCCATAACAGCAGCGGTATATGCGTAGGGTATCCTCATTTCTGCTTCTTTTTCAAAAACTACCGCAAGGATTATGCCAATTACTGAAGGCAGTAAAAATTGTGGAAATTCTGCAACGATGCCTAACGAAGGTCTAAAATCGGTTATGAAGAAGGCGACCGCTGATATTATACCGATAGAAAGGCTCAGCGTGTAGAGATTAATCTTCTTTTTATAAACTAAACTTCCGGCAACTATTATCGGGATCAAT
>CAZFVW010000240.1:0-2438 GCA_964522285.1 uncultured Thermoplasmata archaeon
GCTTCTGTGGCTAAAGTTACATCACAAACTCGTAAACAAGATGAACTCGAAGGAACGGAGATATCTATAAACGGTGGAGATATCGAAAAAGTTAAAGAGACTGGCTGTCCAGCGGGTACGATAGTCGAAGTGAAAGAGCTATTCTACAACACGCCTGCTAGGCGGAAGTTTCTGAAGAAAACTAACACTGAATTATCCCACATCAGCGAAGTCGTGACCAGGATGTCACTGGCCAATCCGGAAGTGCAGTTTACATTGAATCATAACGATAACGAGCTCTTTTTCGTGCCCAAGACGGATTCGCCTCTTGAGAATATCAAAAGTATCTACGGAAAAGAAGTAGCAAAGAAGATGATCGAAGTGTCCTCAGAGAGCGAAAAACTATCTGTCAAGGGTTTTGTAAGCAAACCCGAAGTGACCCGTTCTAATAGGAGGCACATCTTTAATTTCGTCAATTCAAGATATGTAGATAACTCTCTGTTGAAGGATGCAGTGGTGGAAGGATTCGGTACACTGTTGTTCAATAAAAGGTATCCTATAGCCGTCCTTTTTTTGGATATAGATGGTAACGAGATCGATGTGAACGTCCATCCAACCAAGACGAAGATCAGGTTTTTTGAAGAGGGGAAGATCAAAGAGACGGTCTCTCGAGCGATACGCTCATCTTTGTTAGAAGAAGATCTGGTTCCGAGTATCAGTGATGATGATTCTGGAGTGGAAATTGGGTCTGATAAAAAGGTAGAAGAAGCAGATGTTGAAGCAGAAACAGAGATGGGACCCAAGAGTCAAGGATTCCAAAAAACTCTTGACCTTGAAGAGAAAAGAGAAGTTGAAGGATCTAAATTATCAGATATGACTATAGAAGGGATCGTTAAAGACACTTATATCGTAGCTGAAACTCCGGAGGGCATGGCGGTTATAGACCAGCACGCCGCCCACGAAAGGATAAATTATGAAAGATTGAAGAAAAAATACGACGCCAATATCGAGAGTCAAAATCTTGTTTCACCAGTGACTATCGAACTGAAACCGAGAGAATCGGCGGTCCTAAGAGCTAATTCAGGACTGCTTCATGACTTGGGGTTCGAAATAGAGCATTTCGGTAGAACTACATTCAGGATAAAAGGTATTCCCGTTATAATGGGGGAGATGCAGGAAAAGGAGATGATACATTCGATTTTGGATGAATTGGTGGACAAAAGGAAGAACAGTTTAGAGGAAAGGAAAGAGGAGATGATCAAGTACATGGCTTGTAGGTCATCGGTTATGGCCGGGGATATGTTGTCTATAACTAATGCGAAAGAACTAGTGGAAGAGTTGGGAAAAACTGAAAATCCGTATACCTGTCCCCACGGGAGACCCACGATAGTCACTTTTACTGAGAAGAGTATGGAAAAATGGTTCAAGAGAACTTGAGAACTTCAGATCACTGATTTTTTGATGGAAAGATTTATAAATTGATTACCGTACTAGGTGTTCTCCAGAGGAAGCGTCTTACATTTTACAACATAGCGGGGTAGGGTAGCCAGGAAATCCCGTCGGGCTCATAACCCGGAGACCAGTGGTTCAAATCCACTCCCCGCTATTTAACTCATTTTTTTCGTATCATCATCGGTTTATTTCTCACATATGAGTAATTTTTAGGTGCACCGAAAAATATAAACCATCCTTGCACTTTCTATTGAATATGGAAGACGAAACAAGGGAAGAATACCTTGAAGCCGTATATAAATTGATGATAGAAGGAAGGGAAGATAAAGTCAAAACTGGAAAGTTGGCGAAGGTTCTTTCTGTATCACCTCCGACTGTCACTGAGGTTTTACCACTATTGGAGAAAGAAGGATTTATCGAATATGAACCGTATTACGGAGTTAGTCTAACCCCAAAAGGTGAAGAATTGGGTAGGGAGATAGTAAGAAAGCATCGGGTACTAGAGGTCTTTCTTAATCGGTATTTTACGATAGAAAGAAACGAGATCCATGAAAAAGCATGCCAGATGGAACATATATTCAACATGAAGATGATCAACGAGATGTGTAAAAATCTGGGGGCACCAGAAAGATGTCCTCATGGGAAGATAATACCGCCCTGCGATGAGGACTACTGTCCGATAGAAGGTGATGAGGATTAAATACGCCAGGAAGGCACTCGGTATCGGTGAGGAGGAGAACGTCACCGTGCTCGTGGGAAATCCAAACGTCGGTAAATCAGTTGTTTTTTCTGATCTCACAGGTAAATACAGAGATGTTTCGAACTATCCTGGTACGACTGTAGAAGTCAGCAAAGGAGAATCAAGGATAGAAGGAAAGAAAGAAGTGATAATCGATACTCCGGGAGCTGATTCACTGACACCGATATCTGAAGATGAAAAAGTTACCCGGGACATCCTTCTAGGGAGTCAGCCCAACAGAGTTGTTCAGGTAGCCGATGCGAAGAAT
>CAZFVW010000241.1:0-2430 GCA_964522285.1 uncultured Thermoplasmata archaeon
GGGAAGAACTATCCATATACCGTGAGAAGAGAGAGATATTCCAGAGATTTGGGAAGACTGATTCAACGGGGATAATCAAGGGTTGGACTCCCGAGAAGGGTCTAACGAAAGTGAAGAGGTTAGTGGATAAGAACTCGAAAGGATGCTCATACGTTTCTGCGGAAGAACCGGAAGACTCGGATATCGTACCTACAAAGCTCCATAATCCGAAACCGATACAGCCATTCGAACTTCTTACGAACATGTTCGCACCCCCCAGATACGATGAGATAGATCCGACTTTTATACTGGCCCCGGCTTTCGTAATATTCTTCGGACTCATGTTAGGAGACGCAGTCTATGGAACACTTATAGTAATCACATCTATCATATTACTAAGAGGGATGGGAAGAGTGGAAAAGGGGATGAGAGATTTTGGTTATCTGTTACTAGCGACGGGAGTATCTACGTTCATATTCGGTATATTACAGGGCGGTTATCTAGGTCCGAGTAAAGGCGATCATCCTAATCTTATAGGCAGGTTCGGATTACATCCACCTACAGTTCTTAACACGCTGGAGGGGCAGGGACCGCTTACGTTACTGATAATATCATTATTGATCGGATTGGCCTATCTCAATATAGGTTTCGTTTTAGCGTTCGTACAACACTTGAAGCGCGGGCATTACCGCAATATCTTACTTGAAAACGTTTCATGGTGGACTCTGCAGCCTGGCGGTTTTATATTACTATCCGGCAAACTGTTCGGGTGGTTCGAGGGGTTCTACCAGCCGGTCCATTACTGGATAGCGGCTGTTCTTTCTGTTATAGGACTTGTCCTGATGGTGATACGTTCTAAAGGGCTTTCCTTCTTCGATCTAACAGGTTTCATAGGTGATTTTCTTTCCTTCGCACGTATACTGGCTCTCGGCCTTGCCACTGGTGGGATAGCCCTAACGGTGAACGTTCTAGCAGATCTGATAGCCGGAGCGAAGATGCCAATGATCTTAGGCGTGGTCTTATTGATAGCCGGCATAGGCGTTGTCGCCAAAGGATTCATGGACGACGATATTATATTCAAGATGGTGGGAGCGCTAGTATCACTTATGGGGATTCTTGGGACATTGGGTGGTGCGGGTTACATGAACGCATCGTATCCATTTTACATATTAGCTTTATTCGTGATCATAGGAGGGCACCTCGTGAACGCGGTACTTCAGGCACTGGGTTCATTCGTGCACTCCCTCAGATTACAGTACGTAGAGTTCTTCGGTACCTTCTACGAAGGTGGAGGTTCCCCCTACGAGCCTTTCAAACCGAAGAGAGAACATACTAAATTGAAAAACAAAGTAAAGGAAGTGATGGAATGAATAAGAAAATATTGCTGTTTCCCGCAGTGTTCATCCTCGTTCTACTCCTGTTCGGAAGCTTGGCAACCATCCAAGCGCAGGAGAGTCCAGAAGGTAAAGTAGATATCCTGGTGGACGGAGAAGACGTGGGAAGGAACGTCTCGATGTACGTGTCCATGGACAAGGAGAAAGATGTTTCCTTCTCGATAGATACACAGGAAACTCTGGATGTAGAGGATGCGAATATCACGTGGGAGATCAGCGGTGAAGTTGTTTCATATCAAGAAAATATGACTCACGGTTTCAAGATAATCGACGATTCCGATTCTCAGGATTTCTATGTGAATCTGAGCGTCGAGTCAGACGGAAAGAATTACACGGATTCTCTTACTATCACAATAGATCAAGATAAGAGAGGAACTTTCCTGACAGCTCTGGGAGCTGGACTTGCAGTAGGTATAGCCGGCATGGGAGCTGGTATAGGAGTAGGTATAGCCGGTGCCGCTGGAGCAGGGACCATAGCCGAGAAACCGGAAAAGTTCGGTAAGTGTCTCGTTTTCCAGGCTCTTCCACAGACTCAAGCGATATACGGACTGTTGACTGCAGTTCTGTTGTTATTATTCACTGGAGTTATCGGTGGAGGAGGTTACGTGCCCCTTTCCATAGGTCTAGCAGCGGTGGGTGTAGGGCTCGCCGTCGGTATAGCCAGACTTTCAGCCATAGGTCAGGGCATAGCGGCTTCAGGAAGTATAGCGGCTTACAGCGAGAGAGAGGACCTCTTCGGTAGAGGTATGGTATTCTCCGTTCTGCCAGAGACCCAGGCGATATACGGATTATTAGTGGGTATACTCATCATGGTATTCACCGGCTTACTGGGAGGTAGTATCTCACAGGATATGCTGGGCGATAAAGGACTGGGATTAGCCGTCATCGCCATAGGTGCAGGGATCGCCGTAGGTGTAGCCGGTCTTTCCGGTATAGGCCAGGGTATCGCTGCTGGAGCAGGTATAGGCAGCGTGGCCGAGAAAGAGGAGCTCTTCGGAAAAAGCATGGTTTTCTCGGTTCTGCCAGAGACTCAAGCGATCTACGGTATGCTAGTAGC
>CAZFVW010000242.1:0-2357 GCA_964522285.1 uncultured Thermoplasmata archaeon
CGTATGGAGAGAGCGAGGTTAAGGAAGAGCAGGTGTACAACCCGTATCAGTACACCGGAAGAAGATATGATGAAGAGAGCGGACTCTACTACTACCGAGCACGGATGTACTCGCCGGAGCAGAAGAGGTTCACGAGCAACGATCCAGCGGGCATGATGGCCGGGCCGAACAGGTACGCGTATGCTGGGAACAACCCCTTAAATAATCGTGACCCCAGCGGGATGTTCCCCAATATCATCAACATGATCGATGGTGGTGGAGGCGGTGGTAGTATCGATGAAGAGAGTGATACCTCTTCGAGTGACGGTGGGGATGGGACTGATGATGGGAATGTTGAGACTGTGGAAGTGCCACAACAATTTGGCTGGGCAAATCCATCTTCTACATCTGAAATAAATTATGGTAGTAATCAAGGTGAACAGATTTGGACAACTGATGAAGAAACATATGAATATTGGGTTTGTGTTTGTAAGGATTTTTATTGTAACTGCCATGAGGTATGTATTGGATTTTGGTTGCTGAAAACATGTTGGCCAAAAAGCGATTGCTGGGTGAATTGTGCAAAATGTATGGCCTTTGGGAATGAAAGAGCGTGTAATAAATGGGCAGAATTTGAACCAAAAATATGTGAGAATTATGATTATGGCATTGACCCTTGTGGTGGGGAGTAGATATTATGAGAAGATTTTTAGTATACTTTTTAATATTAATACTCGTTTTCTCGAATTCGACAATAATTTATTCTGGCCAAATACAAGCATCAGAACTCAATAAGAGTGATAATGGATGGCCTATGTTTCATTATGACGAAAAGAACACAGGATATACAACTAGTACATATGGACCTGATGAAAAACCAGAGGAAATTTGGTCTTATAATGTTGGTAATTGGGTGACATATTCTCCTTCAATAGTAAATGACTCACTATACATCGGAACTGAAAGTTATCCCACCAGTTTTTATGCTTTAAATATCATAAATGGCGATGTAAAATGGTCTTTTGGAGATGAAAGAAGTGTTAGATCTACTCCAGCTATTTCTAATAATTTTATTATATTTGGAAGTACGAAAGGCAATGTATATGCTTTAAATAGAGAGAGTGGGGAAGAGATATGGAAATTTAAAACAAAGAGTGATATAGAATCCTCACCCACGATAGTCAAAGATACAGTTTATATAGGTAGTAACGACGGAAAACTGTATGCTTTGGACATTCAAAACGGTAATAAAAAATGGAGTTTTCAAACGGGTAGTTCATTACATTCTACCCCGGCCTATCATAATGGTGATGTTTTTATTGGAAGTGGTTTAGGAAAAATTTATTCACTAGATTCCAAGAATGGTACTGTAAACTGGTTTGTAGAAGTCGGTGGTGGCATTAATTCATCTCCAGCTATTAGTGATAATATGTTATATGTTGGGAGTGTAGATAATAATCTCTATGCTATCGATATTTCGAACGGTACAATTGAATGGTTTTTTGAAACAGAAGCCACCATAAACAGTTCTCCAGCAGTAGATGGAACTAAAGTTTATTTTGGAAGTTATGACAATAATTTTTATGCCTTGGATGCATCAAGCGGTAATTTAGAATGGAAGATCGAAACAGGTGATAGAATTTATTCATCACCCGCAATAGTCGACCATATAGTTTATTTCGGCGGGGTTGATGGATATGTCTATGCTTTGAATAAATCTGATGGAAATCAATTTTGGAAATACGATACAGGTGGTAAAATATTTTCATCTTTAGCGGTATCTGAAGGTAAGATTTTTTTGGGTAGTAAATATCGAATTTTAGCACTTGGTAAAAAAGATACTGATGAAACACCTTCATACACTTTACCAGGAACAATAATATTATTGGTAGGAATCGCTATAATTTATCAAATAAGTATGTATAACCGAGGTGATCAACTCGAACGAAGAAGTGGTGAATAGATACAGGTACACGCCGTATGGAGAGAGCGAGGTTAGGGAAGAAAACGTTTACAACCCGTATCAATATACTGGAAGAAGATACGATGAGGAATCCGGACTCTACTACTACCGAGCCAGGATGTACTCGCCGGAGCAGAAGAGGTTCACGAGTAGTGATCCAGCTGGTATGATGGCCGGGCCGAACAGGTACGCGTACGCTGGAAACAATCCAACGAACTCTAGGGATCCAAGCGGGATGTTACCGTTCAGAAGGAATGATGCGAAGATAGACGGTGGCGGTATTAGTGGGGGATACGGAATTGACAAAATGGGTAGAACGACTGAATACAAAGACGGACAAATAAACGTTCTAACTGAAAATGAAATCTGGCAAAGAGAAAGAGACGAAGCTATCTTAGAGTATATGAAGGAAGAT
>CAZFVW010000243.1:0-2341 GCA_964522285.1 uncultured Thermoplasmata archaeon
ACGGTTCCTCGCTATCACATATCTCATTCCTCCTATCCATACTTTCTACTTGTTTGAATATAGGCGATAAGAATGGATTCTCGTCGTCTTGGAATATCTTTTTCTTTAGCTTATTGTTCAAAAACTCGGGATAGGCCGTGTGGATAGCTGTGGCCTCCCATATCATCCCGTCAAGCCATACGGTTGCTTCAGGAACATCGCCTTTTCTCATAGCCTCTTCGATGACAAGCATAACTTCCTGTGACCTTCCCACGGCGAAAACCGGGACTAAAACTTTCCCTTTCTTATTTTCCAGCTGTTGGACTAAAATATCCTTCAGTTGTTCAACGGCATCCAACCTACTTGGCTGAAGGTCGTGATAACCTCCGTATGTTGCCTCCATTATGACTGATTCTACTCTAGGGAATCTGTTAACAGCCTGATTGAACAACCAGGTATTATCGAATTTGATATCTCCTGTGAAAACCACATTATAATCCCCATCGCCGATGTGCATATGAGCTACTGTAGACCCTAGAATGTGTCCCGCGTTGTGCATGGTCAATCTTATATCCGGAGCTATGTCGGTAGTTTCACCATATTCTAAAGGTATGGTATGTTTGACTTGTTCACGTACATGATTTGATTTGTATGGGGGTTCTCTTGCATCGCTTACAGCGACTTTGATATAATCTAGTTGAAGTAAGGCGGCAAGATCCCTGGTCGGAGGTGTGCAGTAAACTGGTCCCTCGTAACCGTATTTATAAAGTGCAGGTATAAGACCGCAGTGATCAAGGTGAGCATGTGTCAATACGATCCCTTCTATGTTATCCAGCGGCATTATCTCGGGTGCGTTCAGATACGGGGTCCCGTTCTGAGGATCCGATACATCTGCTCCGCAATCAACGAGGACTTTACTGTCCCGTGTATGTAAAAGATGGCAAGATCTACCTACTTCTCTGTAACCGCCTAATGCCGTGACTCTAGCGAAGGTCTCACCAGATCTAGTATCTCTATTGATCTTCCTACCTAATTTCTTTAAGAATTTTTTCCTATCGCCTCTAACGGCTCTCAGATAACTTCTGATATCCTTGACTGTCTTTGAAGGTATCGGAGGGGCACGAACTACATCCGGTGCCCATCCAGTCTCTCTTTTGATCTCATTCAGAACCTTCCCCTTTTTACCTATGGCGACCCCCGGAGCTTTAGCTTCGATCGTGACCTCCCCTGTATCTTCTTTAAAAAACATATCCTTTATCTCTGCTTCCTCTGAGATGATCTCTCTGATCTTGTCTTCAGCGGTCTTTGGATCATCCAATAATGAGGGATCAGGTCTGATAGATACCCTTCTCTTCAGTCTCTCGGCCAATTGTTTTATGATATCTGACTCTCGGCTAAATTTCTCGATATCTTTCGTATATATCACGATAGTAGATGCTTCGAACTCTATATCGGTTATCTGAACAGATGTTGGTATGATATCATTTACCGCCTTCTTGGCTTCGTTTAAAATGTCTTCCATGCTCATAAAATTCACTTTCTTAAATTTAATATATTAGATTAATTGGTTTGATAGTGATCATCCGCGAACTTGTTTTATCTCAAGGAAATCGTAGATTCTTTTCCTTCCGTATTTTCTCCATCCGCTTCTCCACATCTTTATCATCTACTTTCGCGACCCCCTTCTCCGATATCTTCGCAACTCGTATACCGTCTCCTGAAGCAGAATCCCTGCTGCTGGAAACCATCAACGATAATACCGCGAGATCTACACCTTCGTCGAGGGTCATACCTTCCTTGTAGTTATCCTCTAAAACTCCATATACGAAAGGCATCCCCGATCCCCCTGCAGCATAGTCATCCGAGATGGCACCACCGGCCATATCTAATGAATAGACATGTCCTCCATCAGAGTCAAAACCCCCTAAAAGTAATTGAACATAATAGGGTAACATCCTTCTACCTAGTAACATATTCGACAAGAGGGTAGAAGCTGCTTTCACAGATATCTGTTTGTCTCTCTTCAGCTGGTATAATTCTACTTCGGAGCTGAGGTATCTGGCTATCTGCTGCCCATCAGCTACTAACCCAGATATCGTTAATCCGAGTGATTCGCCGATGCCGAACAACTTCTTTGTATCTTTATGGGTTATCATGTGACCCATCGTTGCTCTTTTCTCAGTAGCCATCACTACTCCGTCTTTGCATACTAGTCCTAGCGTGGTCGTTCCTTTGTTAGTTTTTTCTTCCATGGTTTCACGCTCTATCCCAAATTCATTATTTTAAATGGATTTTAGGAGTAATTTTAATAAATTATATCCCCACTAAAATCTCTTATCTGCTTATAAGAAAGGTCTATTAT
>CAZFVW010000244.1:0-2334 GCA_964522285.1 uncultured Thermoplasmata archaeon
TGACTGCCAGCATGTTCTCGATCGACATTGTGAGCTCGGTATCCGGTCCCTCGATGTAGACTTCGCTGCCTTCGTCCAGTTTTTCTTTCAACTCGGCCTGCATATCGTGGATCTCCTGCCAGTCCCTTATCACTGCGGAGTAAACAAATTCCTGGTATTCTTCCAGAGACATACCCGCCATCTGTGCTTGTGCGTTGGTCGGATGCTGAGTTCCACACCATCTCATGGACATCTGTTCTTCCCTGATCGGGTTCCTTGATTTCGAATATTCCGCCATGGTTTTCCCTGGCACGTCGCTCATAGCCTTCAGGTTTTGATCGGAACTGATGCCTATGATAACATCCGCTTCTTTCATCAAAGCCAATACGTGCTGAGGGGTTTCGAACTCTCCTTCAAAATTCTTCAGATAAGCACGAGTAGCTTCACCGGAAGAATACAAAGTTACTGGGTTGGCTCCCTTCTTAGCTATCTCCCTCTGTAAGGCGATCACCAGTTCTTTTGCTTCCTCACCCGCGCTGATGATAACGTTGTCTCCTTCCTCTATCTTAGTGCTCCACTCGACCAAAATTTCCGCATGTTTTTTGATACGTTCATCCATAAAGATCACGACTTATTGCCTTTAGGAATAATGGATGGTATATATAACTAATCGGAGATCATCTTCCAAGTAGTTTTTCTACTTTATCGAACTCGTCTTTATTTCCCATAAGTATGATCAGGTCTCCCTTTTTTACCTTGACATCTAATCTTGGATTCTTGACGAGTTTTAAACCACCCTTTCTTTTCTTTCCGACGGCCATCAAAGTAGTGTTGGTTTTCTCCTTCAGTCTCTTGGATACTTCTCTGACACTACCTGTCATACTGTCTGTAACATCGTATTGACGGATATCATATCCTGTCGTCCCTGTGGTAACGTCTTCGATCAGACTAGCTACCTCTGGTTCGAAAGCGGCGCTGGCTATTATCCTACCGGACATCTCGTGGGGAGTCGTGACGAAAGTGACACCTGCTATCTCCATGGTCTCCTTCAGTTCAGAGCGGTCTGTTTTTACTATGACCCGAGCTTTTTTGTTCACTTTCTTTATGTTCAAAGCGGTTATCAGGTTCTTACTGTCATCGTTCATGCATAGTATTATCACTGCAGATCTCTTGGCTCCAGCCTGTTCTAATATCTCCATCTTCGAGGGATCACCGTATATCGGGAAAACCTTCTTTCCCGAGACTTTCCTCTTTATCTTGGGGATATCATCCTTGTCTTCAGTGATAACCGCTACTTTTCTATCTTCTGTAAGAAGTTCGTTGAGAACGACTTCAGAAGTCTCTGTCCATCCACATATCAAAAAATGATCTTCATATTTACATCTATCCAAACCGAACACCCCTGCTAGATTTGATTCTACTACTAACGAGACTATCAAACCGCCCAAGTAACCATAAAGAAATACACCGGAACTAGCTAATAAAACAGCTACAACCCTGCCGCCGCCCGATACGGGAGATATATCGCCATAGCCTACAGTCGTCATCGTAACCAAGGCCCAGTAGATACTTTCTCCCAATGGTCTTCCTTCAAGATGATAGAACAGGGCAGCTGCAACGAGTCCCAAAGTGATAAGAAGCAAAAATCCCTTGTAGGTCTTCTCGAACAGTTTTCTTATCTCCATCAAAGAAACATAGTGAGGGGGGATTTAATATTTAGCGTTCTACCAACAAAAATAGTTTTTAACCACTTGACTATACCTATCTCGGATAAGATGAGAGAAGAACTCTTGAGTGGATTCAATATCGGGGACAAGATCAGGTTAAAGAAGGATGACAATATTTACGAAGGTATCCTTATGCCGCATCACCGTTTCAGCGACGAAGATATCGTCACTCTGAAACTCGATAACGGTTACAATATAGGTATCGAATTAGATGAGGAAACAGATGTAGAACTCATAGAAGAAGTTGAGGAGAAGAAAGAGATAGAGAAAACACAGGCAGAATTCGACGAAGATAAATCAGATATATCGATAATCAGCACGGGAGGGACGATAGCCAGCTACGTTGAATACAGGACCGGAGCCGTCCATCCGGCTGAAACCGCCGAGGACATGATATTCTCGATCCCTGAGATAGCGGATAGATGTAATCCATCCCTCAAGATCTTATTCAGCAAGCTCAGCGAGGACATGGATCCGAAGGACTGGGTGGATATCGCAGATGAGGTTATAGAAGAGTTCAAAGAAGGAGCTGAAGGTGTAGTCCAGCCCGATCTCGTGGAAGAGCGCCAGGTACCCCAGGAAGCCGAAGTAGTGCGGGTCGCCGAAGTAGTCCGCCGAGGGGACCACG
>CAZFVW010000245.1:0-2333 GCA_964522285.1 uncultured Thermoplasmata archaeon
TTCTTCAGCTTCGTTTTTGATCGGTGAGTAAGTTGGTTGTTTCTCCTGCATATCCTTATCAAAACCTCCACCCTGGATCATGAAGTCTGCTATCACTCTGTGAAAGATCAAACCATCGTAAAATCCATCTTCAGCATATTTCACAAAATTTTCTACTGTGATCGGTGCATCGTCATCGTATAATTCCAATTTTATGGTACCCATGTTTGTTTCAATAACAACCTCTGTGTTACCTGCACGTGTCTCCTGCCCTTCCGCGAATCCTGAAAAGGCGGTCATCAATATCAATACTAACATTATTCCTGATAAAATCCTGCTTATTCCTTTCATAAAAACCAATCGTCCTATCTAATCCATCATCTTTTCCAAATCACGTTTGATGTACTTTAAAGCTTTTTCGATTGCTTCTATCTTTCTATGTATGTTCTTTAGTTCCTGTTTATCGATCTCTTTCTCATCGATAGACACATTGTTTTCCTCACTTCGTTCTTCTTCAGTTTCCTCTTTGACCTCTCCACCCTCACCTTCTTCTTTTTCTTTCAGATCTTTTTCCATATCTGTTATGGCATCGTTCAGTAACTGGAGAGAGTATTTGTAATCCCCATCGTCAGCTTTATTTTTACAGTTCTTTAAAATATCCAGGTATGGTTTGAATTCTAAATCTTCCCCTTTCAATTCTTGGACCTTCTCTTTCGCCTCACCGATCTTCTCGTATACTTCCATTATCCTTTCGGACTTATCTAAAAAGTCCTCTACATGCCCAAGTCCTTTTTCAAAGTCTTTTTCCTTATTGGCTGAAACTGCGTCATGGACTAATTCTTTTAACATGTCTATTTCTATCTTTGTTTCTCTGATATCTGACAATTTCTTTTTTGCCTCTTTCAACTTATCCTCAAGTTCATCTTGTCGATCGTTGTAAGCAACGATATTATCTTCAATATCTTCTAACTCGTTTAATAAAGAACTGTAGCTTCCACTGTCGAAACCTTTTATTATGGATTTCAGGTTATCTTTAAATCCGTTCTTAACATCCCCATCTGGAGTTTCTTTTAATAACTCTCTAATATCTTTGACTTTTTCATTAGAGTCTATTATCTTGTTACCTTCTGCTATCAATTCGTCAGCTATATCGATGGAATCTTCATATAGTTCCTGCTCTTTTTTACTTCTGAGTTCCTTAAATTTATCCTTGTATGAATCTATTTTCAGAGAAGTTTTTCTTACTTTCTTCAATAAATCCTTAACCTCTTTCATCTTCTCCTCTGCTTCCTCTTCAAAATCATCATCCATCAGAGGAACCATGGCTTCAGCTAATTCTATTTTATTTTTGTAACCCTCTGGGCCTTCTATACCCATCTCTTCCGCCATGGAATTCATTTCTTTCCTGGTGTTATTGTTGGTGATATCTTCAGGTTTCATATCAAATTCCCCATTTATCGCCCTTTTCCCTTTTGGGAGACTTATTATACCTTCTAAATATATGTAATTTTTCATTTATTCCCCCAATAAAAGGGGAAAATTTCTAAACGGGTAACTGTATCTTAGACTTATGAAAGATATCGATATCGTCGAAATCGAGAAGGTAGTAGAAGAAACCCCGTCTATCAGATCTTTTTATTTCGACTGGGATAAAGATTCAAACCCAGGCCAGTTCGTTATGATATGGGTGCCGGGTGTAGATGAATTCCCCATGGCATTATCAAAATCAGATGGTACAAGATCGATCACCGTCAAGAAAGTTGGCCATGGAACTTCAGCCTTACATAAGATGGGATCGGGCGATAGGATAGGCGTCAGGGGACCTTATGGTAATGGGTACGAGCTCGCGGGTGATGATATAGTAGTTGTTATAGGTGGTTATGCAGCCTCCTCCGTCCGCCCAGCGATCGTGGATGCAAGTGAAAAGGGAAAGAACATAACGTGCATACTCGGAGCTGAAACGAAGAACGAGCTTCTTTTTGAAGAAGAATTTGGAGAGATCACAGACCTTCACATATGCACTGATGATGGCTCATCAGGTCACGAAGGGTATGTTACTGATCTTTTAGGAGACTTGATCGATGAGCAAACCGACCTAGTTTTGACCTGTGGTCCCGAGGTTATGATGAAGAAAGTTGTAGATTTCGCAATCTCCAAAAATATCCCTGTACAAGCTTCTCTAGAAAGATATATGAAGTGCGGGTTAGGTCTCTGCGATTCCTGTTCGATAAACGGTTACCAGGTTTGCAAGGACGGACCAGTTTTCGATAGTGAGACTTTAAAAGATATGGACGAATTTGGCAGATCCGAAAGAGATGAAACAGGAGTGAAAAAACCGCTCTAAGACCAAAACA
>CAZFVW010000246.1:0-2325 GCA_964522285.1 uncultured Thermoplasmata archaeon
ATAGCCGAAGAAACCATCTTGCCAGTGGGTCTAGGATCCCTGGCTATTATCACGTTCTTGTGATCTCTACCGACAGCTCTTCCAACTTTAAGAGCCAGTTCAGGCGTTATCTTCTCGTTTACCAAACCTCTTATACCAGATGAACCGAAGAATTTCATGATATCCCTTTCGATTTAGGTATTTTTAGAGGCATATAAAACGTTTGTTTATCTGATTGGTGTGATAAGATAGTGTTTTATAGGAAATGTTCTAATATCAATTCGGCATTTGAGCGAAAAAGATTAAAATAAAATGCCTATATACCCGATAGGAATACTGTGGTTTTGATGGCGGAAGAAAAACTCTCGATTACTCCCGAAGGAAAAAGGGAAAGATGTATTACTGGCGTAGAAGGCCTCGACACGATTTTGAACGGTGGCATACCTCGAGGTAATTCGGTCCTAGTGACCGGCAGCTGTGGAACTGGAAAAACTACCATGAGCTTAGAATTCCTGGTACACGGTGCCTTGGAAGGTGAGAACTGTCTGTTCATATCTGTTACTGAAGCTTCCAATAAGATGCTCAGTAATATAGTTCCTTACGATTTCTTCGAACAGGAGTTGATCACGAGCGGTAAGTTGTCATTCGTCGATATGCCCGACGTCTATGAAGATCTAGATATAATACAGAAGAGCGAGTTCTCCTTCGACGAGATAAACGCCATCGTGGACAAGATAGAGAAGATGGTCATCGAAAAGAACATTAAAAGGTTGGTCATCGATTCTGTGACATCTGTTTGTTTTCAGCTGAAGACCGAAGAGAAGATAAGAGATTTCATATTACAGATATCCAAGACTTTATCTTCTCACGGATGTACGTCTTTGTTGGTTTCAGAGATATCTCCGGAAGAACCTAGGTATTCACTGTACGGGGTGGAAGAGGCCATCGCGGATGGGATAATAATGATGGGTAACATGGAGAGGAAAGGCGACCTTTTGAGGACTCTGCAGGTGGTCAAGATGAGGGGAACGGATCATTCAAGGGCTAAGTATGTTCTTGACTTGACTTCCGTAGGCGTGCTGTTGGTACCGCTGTTGAAAGGCGGAGGAGCGGAAGGTGGTGATTAAGATGGTCACGATCAAAGAATTACCTGAAAAATTGAACTCACTTGAGCCCGGTTCATCGATAGCGCTGAAGTTTGATATCGAGACGTATTTCGAAGTGATAACTTCGATAACCGACGATTTCGTGGATGAAAAAGAGATGAACGTTATGTACACGACTACTACTATCCCTGCGGACTCGATAATCGGTGTGCTGGATGCACTTGATATAAAAAGAGAACCGGTGCACTTCGTCGACGCTGTCTCTTACATGACGATGGGAGCCGCCGGTAAAGCTGAAGGCGTGACTTTCGTCGAGAGCGCCACCATGCTGGAGAACATCATGCTCAAGATCGAGTACCTGTTGAAGAAATTTCCCTCCGAACAGAACACTGTAGTGTTAGATTCCATAAATTCACTTGCGATCCACAACGACACGACGATACTTGCAGAGTTCCTGCACATCCTTGTGTCGAACTTGAGATCCTACGACTGCTACACATTAATATTATCGGTAGCTGAGCAGGAATCCGAGGAGATCGACAACATCCTGGCCATGGTCTGCGACGGTATCATAGAAGTGACGACGGAGTGAGGAAAAGCTGATTTTTAATTACATTTAATGTATTCTAATGTGATGTAATTGGTATTTGGTAATAATCCACAAGTTTAATATAATTCATACTATGATAGCTTTGGCCGTAGGTTGGATAAACCTACAGGAGTTGACTAAACATATGAAAAGAAGAGTTTTGAACGACGACGAGGCGGTTTCGCCTGTAATCGCGACCATCTTGATGGTGGCGATAACTGTGGTTCTGGCAGCGACCCTGTACATGATGCTGCCGAAAGGAACAGATACTGGAACGACAACAGCTATGTCCGGTAGAGTTGACAAAGTAAGCGATGGTTGGTTGATACAGATAGACGGCGGCAGCGTAGATTTCGATGGAACAGACTTCAGGCTATATAATACAACGTCTGGTGCTTCTGTAAGCGGCACAGCTAGTGAAACTGGTGACTTTACTGTAGATGGAACAACTTATGGGTATACATTCAACGACAACGACGCCAACGACAAAGTTAACGGCGGAGACAGTATTAAAATAGTTGACGCTAACTTCGACTTAGAAGACGACTACGAGTTCCGGATTGCAGACACCAACCTCGCTCTAACATTAGAGTAAACAGGTTGATGTAGAAACCGCAAAGTTCAAACCCCCTTTCTCTTTTTATTATTTTT
>CAZFVW010000247.1:0-2311 GCA_964522285.1 uncultured Thermoplasmata archaeon
TTGTTTGACTTGCTTTTCAATCCACCGGTACGTTTTTTCGATTGCCTCTATGAACGCTATGCCCACCTCGGCGGATAGGAACGAAAATAGAACACCAGATAGCGACGTAAGTGGGAATGTTCTCACCCCGGCTATTACCATGGATTTTTCTTCTCTATGTTCCCTCTCCAGGCCTATGAGTGCCCCCATGCCTATAGCGATGAGCGCATGTATGACGAAGTCCAGGTTCACGAACTCTACTGCCATCAACGGTATATTGACGGAGAGTTAATTATATTTTTTCGGTTTGGAAAATAGTTAAGTAAAATATCAGATTTTGGTTTTTTGATATGGCCGAAAAGATGAAGAAAGCTGCTGCCAGTCTCTTAAGAGAAAAACCGATCATAAATTCTTACCGTATAGCCATGATAGAACATGAAGGGGTAGAGATAATGCTGGACGATATCGATGAACCCACCTCTGTTTTGTTATACACTGAAGAGACCGTTTCTATGAGCGGAGAGTCAGGGCCTCTTATCGATCTTTTAAAAGAGGTCCCAGAAGGCGAGTATAGGTTTCACTCAGTGGGGCTAGATGGGTTCCGAGCATCTGAGGAAGTGGTCAAAGATATCGACGACCGCCCTACATGGATGTTGAAAAGACCACACGAGGCTTTCAAAGAACCCGAGCACCAAACAGTTGAGCTTCAGGAAGATGATGCGGAAGTGATAAACAGCTTCTGGAACCTTTCGGGCGGAGATTCGACAGAATACATAAAAGATAGGATAAAGAACGGTCCCGCTTACGGTATCCGTAGAGACGGAGAACTTGTGGCGTGGTGCTTAACCCATCACCTCACGGAGAGTGCCATGACCATGGGATTTCTGCATGTAAAGGAAGAATGGAGGGGTAGAGGATTCGCGAGATCTGTAACAGAATCCATGTGCCAGTATGCCCTGGAGAACGGATCGATACCTGTTATCGACATATTCAAAGATAACGAACCGTCACTAAATCTAGCGAAAAGTTTAGGGTTCCAGCATATCGGAGAAAATCATTGGTTCAGCGGAGAGATCACTTCCGAATAACGATAGAAGCTAAAATTTATAAGTTATAATTGAATATAGTTTTATATGAAAGGGATCACAGAAGTTAAAGTGTTTACTTTCAAGGGTGAAGATGCCGAGGATAAGTGCGAAGATAAGGTGAACGAAGGTATCGAAAACGGTTGGCAGCCTGTAGGTTTTTCGTCCTATGTCTTGGACGGCCAGAAAGTGATAAAGGTGATGATGGGTAACACTAAAGAGCCGAAAAAGAAGGAACCGGAGGAGGAAGAAAAAGACGAAGTTGTGAAAGAAGAAACCCTTCCGCCCTCTCAACCAGCCCCAGAAGAAGAGATAGAACCTGAAAAAAGCGAACGAACTGAAGAGGTTGAAGAAGAGGAACAAAAGGAAACACAGGAAGCTTTAGAACCGAAGGTGGAAGAAACAGTAGAAGAAACCCCTCCCCCATCTACCGAGAAAAAGGATACCGACACTAGATCCCAATACGAGAAATGCCCACGCTGCGGGAACATGGCTCTAGAAGTCGAAATAGATCACTCGGCTCACTGCGATTACTGTGGATTCATCGTGAGGGACATAAAGAAGATCCGCGAGAAGCAAAAGGATGAGGAATAGAGAAAAGGGCGAATCGTATTTTATTCTCATCAAAATAACAAAAAAAGAAATATATATGGGGCGTGAATAGTCTGGTTGATGCGTATCCGTCAACCTATAGTCAGTGTACTCGGCCACGTCGACCACGGCAAGACCACATTTTTAGATAAGATCAGAGGGTCCACCGTAGCCGACAGAGAAGCCGGCAAGATAACACAGCACATAGGTGCCACTGAAGTACCTGTAGAGGTTCTTAAGGAAGCCTGTTCTGACCTGGGTTGCAATATAGATTTTAAGTTGCCGGGATTACTTTTCATAGATACTCCTGGCCATCATTCTTTCAACACATTAAGGTCGAGAGGCGGAGCTTTGGCCGACCTGGCCGTTCTGATAGTTGATATCAGGGAAGGTTTCATGCCTCAGAGTTTGGAATCCCTTGATATCCTCAAAAGGGAGAAGACACCATTCATAGTGGGCGCAAATAAACTCGACAAGATAACCGGTTGGAATTCGCAGGACAAGCCATTCATAAAGAATTTCCAAGAGCAGTCCAAGGATGCGAGAGATCGTATGACGGAAGCGCTCTATGAGATGATCGGAGACCTCTACGATAGGGGTTTTTCATCCGACAGGTACGACCAGGTGAACGATTTCAGCCAGAATATAGGTATCGT
>CAZFVW010000248.1:0-2239 GCA_964522285.1 uncultured Thermoplasmata archaeon
GGACAGCAAGATCATCGCCATCACCATCGACGAGGGTATCCACGGATACCGTCCCAGCAGTATCGACATCGCAAAAAGAGAATACGAACAGCTAGGAGTAGAACACCGTATAGTCTCATTCGAAGAGTCCTTCGGCGAACCATTAGATAAGATGCTCAAGAAAGAAATAGGCAACGCGTGCTCGGTCTGCGGTGTTTTCAGAAGATGGCTGATGAACACTGAAGCTAAAAAAGCAGATGCGGACTTCCTTGCCACTGGACTCAACCTAGACGATACCTCCCAGACGATCTTGATGAACTTCTGCAGGGGGGATATGGAGAAGATGTCTAGACTCGGTCCCCACGAGACTGTAAAGGAAGGACTCGTCCCGAGGATAGCACCACTCTTACGCTCGCCGGAAAAAGAGACTTACCTCTACGCTGTCCTGAACGAAATCCCGCTCCATGAAGAGGAGTGCCCATACGCGGTCACGGCCCTGAGAGGACTATACAGGGGCATCATCGGACAACTGGAAGACAACACCCCTGGAACCAGGTACGCTATACTAAGCTCCTACGAGAAGATCAAAGAACCTATAGAAAAGAAATACGAGGGTGATGGTGAACTCACCGAGTGCATAAACTGCGGTGAACCGACCATCGAAGGCAGGTGTAAAGCCTGCGAGCTCCTAAAAATGTTGGAAGAGTAGCCCCCCAAACCGGCCAATCTCACCGATACAGCGACGGACCAGGTTTTGAAGAAGATACCTCTTTCTCTTGAACGGATGGACCTCCAAGGGATTGGAAGTGTATCGTCGCTCTCATACCCAGATTTATGACCTGCTGGATAGAGTCAAATAACAGCGTCCTGTTGAGATCTTCCCCATAAAGGTTCCTTTTGATAACCACGGATTCCGGTAAATTGTCATCGTTCCTGGAAATATTGTAAATCGTATTATCGTTAGCCAGCATCATCACCAGATTCTTCTCGAACCCGGCTCTCTGGTTGCCGTCTAACTGAGCGATTATCTTCTTGTGTTCGTCGCTGACATTCAGTTTATACACGACCTCCAGTCTTTTTGGATATTCCTTCGGATTACCCAGTAAGACCACTCTCTCTCCATGCTTCAAGTTGATGAGCCAGTTCAGTTGTTTGTGATCGATAACTTTGTATTCTCTATCGTCGTCGTCAAGCCATTCTGTGAGCTGTTCTTTCATGATAACCAAAATAATTCCAACTCTTTTAAGGGTTTTGGATAACTAGCTTCATTCATACCAGTAGTTCCAAACCGAAGAGGGCCAGAGCCGGGACGATCACCATCAGGAAATCGTCGTCTATGTATATGTCAGGCTTCTCCACGGTAACCGCTACCAAAGACCCTACGATGGAAAGAACGAAAACAGCAAAAACACCTATTTCAGTCAACCACCAATAAAAGAAGGCCGAGATCAGGATCCAGATGAACAACGGTACCACGGGATAGAACCGATCCCTGTGTTCATGCATCTCACCGACTACAGGATCCACTATGCCCATCCCCATGATACAGATCGCAGATATGTGCATCGGGAAGATCAGCATGCATAAACCAACGCCGAAAACGAACCAGGCGTATGCAGCCATATCCCTGCGCTCGTAATCCCTGAGGAGTGGGATATCCCAACCAAAGGAACTCCTGATAAGTTCGAATACCAATATAGCTATAACGAACGCTCCTAACAGCACTCTCCTGTGAAATCCAAAGAGTTCGAGCGGAAGTAGATAGTAAACTAAGGAAACCCCGGCCATGCCGTGTATCGCTCTACGAACGAACCGTATCTCCTTTTTCATCGCTTCACCTTCTTAAGGAACCGCCCTCTCTTAACCAGCATATCCAAGACACCTAGTACCTGTTCTGTACTTTCATAGTTCACGATCCCTTCTTCGTCCAGCATATTTCTCAACCTGGCACCGTTCACATCACCGAATACAACCGGAAAGATCGGTTTCTCACCTTTTTTCTCAGAAAGCCATCTCACCATCTTTTCTTCATCTTCCGCCCCGAAATTAGTCGTTCTAGATAGATATAGAAGGACCGCATCGCCCCCCTCATCTGATAAAAGCACCTCGACCGTTTTTGTGTAATCATCATAATCCACTGCTGGAGTCAGATCCACGGGATTTTTCACAGAAGCAAGGTCTGGAAGAAAACTATTCAGTTCTTTTTCCGTCTCAATTGATAAATCTGCCATCTCCAGATACCTATATTCGTTCTCGATGT
>CAZFVW010000249.1:0-282 GCA_964522285.1 uncultured Thermoplasmata archaeon
AATCAATACCGGTTTTCCCTCCGATCGCAGCGTCCACTTGAGCTAGTAATGTGGTTGGGATCAACCCTAATTTGGTCCCTCTTTTGAAAGTCGACGATATGAAGGCGGATATGTCCGTTATCATACCTCCCCCAAGAGCGATCACCAGGGATTTTCTAGTAAAGTCCATCTCCAGTAATTCGCTCCAAACTCTCTTTACATTTTCCAACGATTTGTTCTCCTCACCTTCAGATATCACAATGGATTCAGTCTCGATCCGTGATAAGATGTCATCTAACCAGA
>CAZFVW010000249.1:292-2238 GCA_964522285.1 uncultured Thermoplasmata archaeon
TGACTACGGTCTTGTAGGGAGACATATCCTCGATCATATCCGGTAAACGTTGTCTGATTTCATTCCCGATCTCGATCTTTTCGCTCATGACTCCTCTCTCCCCTGCAAGATCTCGAGTACCACTTCACCGGGCTCGGTAAGTTCTACAGGTTGTGGATTTCTTTTACTACCGTAAGTTATCAATTCGAGATCCTTCAATATCCTGGCGTTCAATTTCAATGTTGACAGAGGTCTGTCGGAACCGTCTGTTAACTCTCTCAGAAAACTATTCAAGGATCTGTACTCACCTTCGATATTTTTCAGAAGAAAAATCTGGTTTTCGTTCAGCGCTCTCAAAAATAGATCTCTAAATACCTGAAAACCGAAATCGTCACTATCCTTTATCCGGGCAACTCGTATTGGCGGGGCATCACGACCACTGAATCTAATAGATTTTGGTGCCGTATATAAACTTTTAGGGTAAATTCTTATTTTCACTTGGCTCACCGAAGTTAATCCCTCAAGTTTTCGTAGGCATCTAAGACCAAGTCTTCAGTAGTTTTCCAGCCGATGCACGCGTCCGTGATAGAAACGCCTCTCTTCAATTCACTCGGGTCTTCCGATAGAGACTGATTTCCTTCTTTTAGGTTAGACTCCAGCATGAAACCGACTATACTTTCGTTGCCATCCCTTATCTGCTCGACAATATGTCTGAAGACCTGAGGCTGTTTATTGTGATCTTTACCCGTATTTCCATGGCTGCAGTCCACAATTATATTTTCCGGGAGATCTTCTTTTCGAAGAAAATCTAACGTCCTCTCTATAGACACTGAGTCGTAATTAGGAGCGTATCCATTACCATTTTTTCCTCCTCTTAAAACCACATGACAGTGATCGTTTCCTTTCGTATCTACGATACAGATCTCACCGTCTCGATTTATACCTCGAAAAGAATGTGGTTGTCTAGCTGCTTTGATACCGTTTATCGCTATCTCCACGTTTCCCTTTGTGTCGTTTTTGAAACCGATAGGTACCGAAAGACCAGAAGCCATCTCTCTATGCGGCTGTGATTCGCTGGTTCGAGCACCTATAGCCACCCAAGATATCAGATCATCTATATATTGTGGGGTAACGGAACCGAGGTACTCTGTTCCCGTAGGCACGCCTATATCAGCTGCGTAAGTCAGTAGCTCTCTAGCTTTCCTCAAACCGGCATTTATATCGTACGAACCGTTGAGATGAGGATCGTTGATCAGACCTTTCCAACCAACTGTTGTCCTGGGTTTTTCTAAATAGACCCTCATCACCAGTAAAAATTTATCGTCTACCTTTTCGGATAGTTTTTTCACCTTGTCCGCGTAGTCCTTTGCTTCTTCTATATCGTGTATCGAGCAGGGGCCAGTTATTATGGCTTTTTTTCTACTCTTTTTTTCCAAAATCTTTTTTATTTCTCTTCTACCTTTCTCTACATTTTTTCTCATCTCTTCAGACATTTGTATTTCCTGTTTCAACTCGACAGGGGTCATCGTCTTCCTGTATCTCTCTACATTCCCGTCAGTAACGTCTCTGTCCATCATATCATCTCCTTAAATATACTTCAAAAAAAAGTGTTCTACATGGACCGTTCAACCGAAATGAATCCGGTAACTCAGTCAAAATAGAAGTAACATTCTCAGTTCTTCTTGCGGTCTTCAGCGGGGCAACTCGTATTGGAAGGGCATCACGTCCTTCTCCAAAATGCCTTGCGTGTACATCATTACCATTGTAGATTCGATGAAGTGGTCTCTTATATAAGATATTGGATAGGTTGATATGTCCAAGAAATTCATTGTCGTGTTTATCATTATTCATTTTATCGCCTCGCTAAAACCCTTTAATTTTTTTCCCATATATTCACCTGCATTGCACCCGAATTCAGCAATACATTCTACTAAAGCACTGCCGATTACGACTCCGTCCGCACCCGC
>CAZFVW010000250.1:0-2232 GCA_964522285.1 uncultured Thermoplasmata archaeon
TCTGGCATGACCCGTCCTACCGTTTCGACCCTATCCTCGATGCTGTCGTCGAACCTGGTCATCGTGACACCAGGGGAAGCTTCCGTTAGGCCGTAGGTGATAGATACGTTGCAACCGAGGTCGTTGATCACCGATTTCATTGTCTCTACAGGGCAACCCGATCCAGCCATAATCCCGGTCCGTAAACTGCTGGTATCGTGATCTCCTTCTTTGGCCAATTCTAGCTCTCTGATGAACATCGTCGGAACACCATGTATCATGGTCGCTTGTTCTTCTTCCACCAATTCTAGGGCCTTCTTCGGATGGAATTCAAGGAGTGGAAGCATCGTACCACCGAAGACCACTGTAAGAGTGATACTCATGACGTTACCGAAGCAGTGACTGAAAGGTACCGGTATCACCAGCTTGTCCTCATCTGAGGTATGCAGTATCTCACCCTGGTCGTGTGCGTTCTTGACTATCTGATAATGTGTCAACTGGACACCTTTGGGTTTACCCGTTGTTCCCGAGGTGTACAGTATGAAAGTTACATCGCCGGGGTCCAGTGTTTCTTTATTTGCTAGATATTCCTGATCATCCCGCCAACCCTTTCCTTCCTCTAGAGCATCGTCGTAATTCACTGTAGGTAGCTCTTCGCTCTCACCTTCAAGGAGCACTACAGTTTCGAGTTTATCGAGTTCAGGGACGACCTCTTCTAGTATATCCAGGAAGTTGTACTTACCAGCTTTTTCAGATGTTATGACGGCCTTGGTATCCGAGTCGCCGAACATATACTCTATCTCACCGCTCTTCAACCAAGGGTCCGTGGGAACGACGACCGCACCCAACTTTGGTATTGCGAACCAAGCGACCACCCACTCGGGTAGATTCGGGAGCCATATGGCCACCTTGTCCCCTTTTTCTATACCTCTCTTTTTGAGGTAGTGGGCCAATCTCTCAGCGCGTTCGTTCAGTTCAGAGTAAGTGATCCTCTGGTCTTCAAAAATAATAGCCTCTTTATCAGGATACTCTTCTGCTTTATCCTCCAATAATTGTCCTATAGTGGTCTTCATTTTTTTACCTCGCGATGTAAGTTGATTTGGTTAGATGGGACAAATAAAAAAGGTGTTATAAGCCTTGCGATTGAGGTCTATATATCTATCAGATATCCACCGTCTTTCTACCAACTGCTATGAATCCCGTGTGCCCCAGCATGTCGAAAGAGGGTCTTACTCCACGCTCACCAACGTGTATATCTCTCTCCAAAGATTCGAATGCTTTCAAGTCTATATATCCCTCTTCCTTCATGGTCTTATAGACTTTCTCCAGCTGGTTGGTGGTCGGGATGTAAGCTGCGAAGAAACCTCCACCTTTCAACGCTTCGTTCGCCATCGGAACGGCATCCCATGGTTGGGGCATATCGACGATGAACGCATCGACGTTCGTTTCTTTTACATCTTCAGTGATATCGCCCCGGGTGAATGTGATCCTGTTGGACATGCCTATCCGCTGCAGGTTTTTTTCCGCTGTTCCCAGGTGGTCTTCCCTCTTCTCGTACGAGAAAACGTGCCCGTTCGGACCTACGCTTCTAGCGAGTATCGCCGTCAGCATACCAGAACCGCTGCCGCCTTCCACCACAGTATCACCGCATTTCACGTCACAGTAATGTGATATCTGTGCAGCCACGCGGGGGATGATTATCTGGGCCTTGCGGTTGAAGATTTCTGGCAGATATTTAGCTGCTGGTTGGAGTAGAACATACTCTCGCCTGCCGAGTTTCACTTTCTCACCGTAATCTTTTCTGACGAGCTTACTTGTGTCGACGATGCCTAATCCCGATATCTTCTTTGTTTCCCCATCAGCATCTATCATGAAAATTTTTTTAGGATGCCAGAGTAACAGTTTATCTCCATTTGCTACCATTTTATCAGTATCTTTATCTCAGATACTTAACACCATGTAATAAATTTTTACATGATAACACACATTAACAATTTCCCGAAATTATATGTATGGTTAACATCATTAATAAATAGGGATTTGCTCGAATAGGAATAATCCCGAGGAGGAAATATATGCAATCGAATACATTTACGAGTTTATTTGCGTTGTTTGTATCAGTTATATTGCTGTTAGCTGGTATTTCCGTGGCCTTTGTGTCTCAGGGTGATGGTGAAGTTGGTGAGGAAAAGGTCAAGACTAAAGATTTTTCTACTAAAGCAGATCCCATAACGAATTTGAAGAGATCCTGGG
>CAZFVW010000251.1:0-2225 GCA_964522285.1 uncultured Thermoplasmata archaeon
TATCTTCGATAGATGGGGAACCGAAGGAAAATAAAGAAGTCAAAGTGTCTCTAAAGAGGGATGGCGATAAACAGATACTTTACGAAGGTAAAACAAGTGAGAAAGGTTTGAATACCGCTGAATTTGAGCTGCCAGAAGGGGATTACGAGGGCAAATTGATAGTCGAATCAGAGGGAAAAAAAGTCGAAAAGAAGATAAAATCATGGGGCAGAACCCGACTCTTCATATCTACGGATAAACCGATTTATCAACCCGGTCAAACCGTTCATATCCGATCACTTTGCTTCCAAGGAGATAAACCCCTAGACGAGAACAGAACAGTGAATTACACGATCAAAACACCTCAGGGCGATAAGATATTCAAGAAGAGTTTTGTACCTAACGAATTCGGAATATCATATTATAACTACTCATTATCGAACATACTTCCACTGGGTGCTTACGAATTGAAAGTCGAGGTGGGAGAAAAATCCAGCAAAATTTCTTTTTTAGTAGATGAATATGTGCTACCAAGGTTCGATATAAATTTCAGATCTCTAGAAGACTGGTATCTCTACGGAGAAGATCTTTCTGGTACACTTGATGCAGATTATTTCTTTGGTAAAGATATTCAAGGGGAAGCGGAAGTTAACCTTCTTTACGACGGAGAAATAATCGACAGTTATTCAGGTGTTCTGAAAGATGGCCAGATGCCTTTTTATTTTGAATTACCTGAATATCAGTATGGATATGATTCTAACGACCATATCACACTCAATGCTACTATAACCGATACTTCAGGACATACTGAGTGGGACACGAAGGATCTGCCTATATCAGAAGAACCACTGAACTTCAAATTTATATCTCCAAAGAACGTGGATGGGGTCCAATCGGATTATACGGTACAAGTTAGTTTTCCAGATGGGAGTCCGGTTGATGGACTATATCTGGAAGGAAATTTAGGGTCGACCGATCTAGGTTATCGAACAACCTCTGGTAATGGCCTGGTCACTTGGACTACGACTTACAATGGTGAATATTATTTTTACGTAGAAACAGAATATGATGGAGAAAGTTATCGCGAGCAATTTCCCATAGATGGTGAATCAGGCGTGAAGGTATTATCCATGACCGGCGGAGATAAGGTAGGACAAAATAAAGAGTTTTTAATATATTACAAAGGTTCATCTTTGAGTGACAGGATTTATTATAATGTTCAGACGGAAAAAAACATACTTTATTCAGATTATTTCATAATGGAAAAAGAGCCTCACAGTTTGCAAATACCGGTCGTCTACGAGATGGTACCTGAATACAGATTGAATGTGTATGCCATAGAATCCGACCTTTCATACTCATCTGACAGCGTCCAGATAGATGTGGATCAGCAGGGATATATGGATCTATCCATCAGTACAAACAAGCGATCATATTCACCTGGAGAAGAGATCGGTATAGAATTCCACACCGAAAGAAAGGGTAGTCCGATAAGGTCAGCAATTGAAGTTAAAATAACCGATGAATCGATCTATGAGTTGAATCAACTGAAAGGCCTTGAAGAGATTTTAACTAAAGAAGGTGAAGAGTCGGAAGAATCGGTCGGTTTTGAAGTGTTATCTGCAGGAGGCAGCTTGCAAAAAGCTGACCGTATGAAAGATAACTGGGTTGGAAGATTCTGGTCTGCTATCATATTCTTGATCATAACTGGAATTTTGGGAGTCGTAGTCCTGGGGTGGAGTTCAGGAGAAAAAGGTAAAAATCATTCTAGTAGAACTAAGAAAAAAGGAAAATTGAATGCGGTAGTAGCTACTGTAGTGATAGTAGCGATAACTATAGTGCTCGCATCTACTCTTTACATGATGCTTCCCAAAGGTAGTGATTCTGGCACAATGGCACCGGAAGATATGGATGAAGGAGATGCCGGTGCTGGTAGGCAGGAAGAAGCCGCCGAAGCTCCGTTCGCAGGTGATAAAAGCAACATCTTCGGTGATGATGGTAAATCAACTTCAACAGATGATCAACAGTCTGATGAAGAGACCAAAGGCGGAGGAATTAGAACCGATTTCCCCGAGACTTGGTACTGGAATCCTTCGCTGATAACGGACTCAAACGGGGACGCGAGCCTATCTCTGATCACACCTGATTCTATCACTTCTTGGATGATAGATGGTGTCGCATCTACCAAGGACGGAGAGATGGTAGGAGAGTCAGCCAACATCACCGTGTTCAAGGATTTCTTCATC
>CAZFVW010000252.1:0-2194 GCA_964522285.1 uncultured Thermoplasmata archaeon
TCACCGCTGAAGGAGCCAATGTACACGACGCAGGTATGGTACCGACACCGACTTTAGCTTACGCCGCCAGGAACTACGACTGCGGAGTTATGATAACCGCCTCACACAATCCCGCCCCTTACAACGGCATAAAACTCTGGAACCCGGACGGCAGCTCCTTCAACACGCCCCAGATGGAACGCACTGAGGAGCAGATAATGACCGACACAGCTCTTCCTTCCTGGGAAGAGGTAGGCACGATAAATCCTTACAGGAGCGCAAAAAAAGAACACATCCAAGACATCCTGAACATATTTGGAACAGACCACACCACAAAAGTAGCTGTAGACTGTGCCAACGGAGCTGGATGCCATACAACACCATTCCTGCTCAGAGAGATGGGCTGCGATGTCGTAACCATGAACAGTCAACCCGACGGGACATTTCCAGCACACGATCCAGAACCTACAGAAAAGAATCTGAAAGACCTGGGAAAACTCGTCATAAAGACAGAAGCCGACATCGGCCTAGCACACGACGGCGACGCCGACCGATTAGTTGCATACGACAGCCGTGGCAACTACCTGGGAGGAGATGAACTCCTAGCACTCTTCGCATCACAGTTCACAAAGAAAGTCGTCGTCCCGATCAATTCATCCATGGTCTTAGAAGAACTAGTCGATGAAGTCATCAGAACCAAGGTAGGCGATGTCTTCGTTGCGGAAGAACTGAAGAAACACGACGCACAGTTCGGTGGTGAAGCTTCTGGTACCTGGATATTCCCACAGATGAGCTACGCACCGGATGCTATCTACGCAGCTGCATTCCTGGTCGACCTTTCAGAAAAGATCGATATAACAGAAAAGGTAGAAGAACTCCCGTCCTACCCACAAAATAGAAGATCCTTCCAAGTTGAAGAGAAGGAAAAAGTGATGGACGAACTAACAACCATCTACAAGAACAGATACTCCTCCAGTGCTCTCAACTTCATAGACGGTATCCGTGTAGAACACGACAACGGATGGAGTTTAACGAGAAAGTCGGGCACCGAGCCCAAGATAAGGATAACCGTAGAAGCGGAGACCCAGGAGGACTTGAACGATATCTTTAAAAAGTCTCGATCACTCCTTGAAGAGGTGACAGGATGAAAGCTTTCATACTAGCCGCTGGCAAGGGCACTAGGATGCGCCCGTTAACGAAGAACACGCCAAAACCCCTCCTTCCAGTAGCTGGAAAACCCATACTCAAGCACAATATAGAACTGCTCAAAGAAAGGGTGGACGAGATAATCGTACTGGTAGGATGGAGAGCTAAGCGTATCAAAGACACCCTAGCCTACCCAGATGGAGATATCAAGTACGTCAAGCAGGAAAAACAGTTAGGCACGGCACACGCCATCTCCAAAGCAGAAAAGCACATAGAAGACAAGTTCATCTGCATCAACGGAGATATACTACTGCCAGACGACGTCATGAATGATTTCATCGATGAATTCGAAGGAACGGATAAATCCCTTATAGGCATGGCCGAGGTAGAAGATCCTTCTGAATACGGTGTTATAGAAACCGACAGCGATGGGATAGTGAAAGCCCTGGTCGAGAAACCATCGGAACCTATCTCGAACATGGCAAATGCGGGCATCTACGGGTTCGATACCAGTATATTCGACGCTATCAAAAAAACTTCTAAATCACCTCGTGGAGAGTACGAGATAACCGATTCCATGGAATTTTTAATTAAAGAAAAGAAACTGAAAGGCTTCACTATCAAAAAAGACGATTGGATAGAACTGTCCCGGCCGTGGGAACTGCTCTCGGCCAACAAGAAATTACTATCGACGGATTTCAGCCATAACCACGAAGAGAAGAGAGAAGGGACCATAGAAGATAATGTCCACCTGGAAGGCTTCGTATCTCTAGGTAGAGACGCCATCATAAGAGAAGGCACTTACATCAAGGGTCCCGTATGTATAGACGAAGGTGCCGATATCGGCCCGAACACTTACATCAGAGGATGCACGACGATAGGTAAGAACTGCAGGATCGGTGCAGCCGTTGAAATAAAGAATTCCATCGTAATGGACGGGACCAATATACCCCATCATAACTACGTCGGGGACAGCGTCATAGGTAGGAACTGTAACTTCGGCTCTGGAACAAAAGTCGCCAACCTCAGGTTAGATGAAAGCAATATAATCGTCACCCACAGGGGAGAG
>CAZFVW010000253.1:0-2159 GCA_964522285.1 uncultured Thermoplasmata archaeon
TTTAAAGATAAAACTAGTTTAAAGGGAAACTAGATCACCGAAGGATGAAACGTATTATCCTGTGGGTCCTTTTCTCAAGCACCTAATGTGATCTCGATAGAAGATACGTTTACCGTTCTATCTTCATCTTCTTGTTCTATCTTTTCAGTATCTGTTACTATGTCTTTGATCCCTATTTCTTGTAGGAATTTATTTTTAGTTATTTCAGCAACATCTACGGCCTTACTGATGGCTCTACCTCTAGCTTTTATGATCACTTCGTCTGATTCTTGGTTAAATTGCGTCACAACAGCCATAACGTAAGCCATCGTTTCTTTCTTTCCGATAAACACTGTGTTTTCTTCTGACATATCTAGTACCTCGCTTTTTCTAGTAATCCCTGATAATAACTTGTAATATTTACTATTTTAGGTGAAATTACAGTGGTGGGTTGATGGTTCAATGCCCGATCGGGGATTCGAACCCCGGTAAGAGGCTCCGCAAGCCTCCATGATATCCAGACTACACTAATCGGGCGTGTGGGAAATAGGTGAAAGGATAGTTATTATTTAATTTAACTACTCTTCCTAAAAGCTTCTTTTGCAGCCTCGAAGACATCTTTCAGAGGGATCCCTTTCTCAAGAGCGATCATTTTACACTCTTCAAATTCCGGTGACGCTGTATCCCCAGAGACCTTTACTTTTACCTCACCATATTCGGTCTCTACCTTTTTGAATTCTCTTTCTTTACAGATCCGCCTTTCCTCTGTTATCCTGATACCTAGAGTAGAAGTTTCTGAAAAAATAATGTCTTTGATATCTGAGATCTTATCCTTTTCACAAAGAACTGTGATCATCCATCCAGATCTGGATTTTTTACCGATCATCGGATCTTGATAAACGTCCAGCGAATGAGATCTCAATCTTTCAAGGGCATAAGAAAGAATCTCTGGAGTAATATCATCGATGTAGAATTCGATCTTCATCACTTCTTCTTGATTTGTCTTTGTTCCAGAATATATCCTTAGCACGTTCGGATATTCTTTTTCACGATCACCGAACCCTATACCTATAGAATTGAGTGTCATATCTGGAGGTTCACATTGTTCTGCTAATCTTTTTAGAAGAACTGCTCCAGTTGGCGTTACGAGTTCGCCTTCTTTTTCCGTCATCTTTACCCTCCACCCTTCTAGGAGTTTCCTAGTAGCAGGGACAGGTACTGATAGTTCACCATGTTCGCATTCGACGGTTCCAGACCCAAAACGGACAGTTGAATAATAAGCTTCATCAATATTTAGATCTTCAAAAAGAGCGATACTTCCTACTATATCGATTATAGAATCTAACATGCCAGTTTCATGTAATTCCACATCCTTCGCAGGTTGATCGTGGATCTCTCCTTCTACCTTTCCGAGTTCCGTGAAAGTATTGATACTTTTCACTTTGATCTCCTTCTCTAAAGAAGAATCTTTGATCATCCTAATGACTTCTCTTATCTTCCTGTGTTTATGCTCTTCTTTTGTGATGATGTTAACATCTTTACCTTCAGTGAACCCCTGTTCTTTATCCTTTATTTCAAGTTCTATATCCAATTCCAAGTCTTGGATTACCTTTTCAAGCACATCTTCACTAGCACCCAGATCCAACAGGGACCCTAATAGCATATCTCCACTTATACCGTTTTCTAGATCGAAATAAATTACTTTACTCATCTCTACCACCTGCCATCATATGGTGTACGAAGGCGGCTGCTCCGTAACCGTTATCGATATTCACTACCGCTAAACCTGTAGAACAGCTGTTCAACATCGTTTCCAATGCACATCTTCCCCCTTCAGAAGTGCCATATCCTACACTCGTAGGAACTCCGATAACTGGAGATGGAACCAATCCAGCTATTATTCCCGGCAATGTGCCATCCATCCCAGCAGCTACGATTATAGCATCCGCTTCTCTCATCTGTTTCAACGATGGAAATAATCTATGGATGCCGGCCACGCCTACGTCGAATATCCTCTTGACATCGTATCCCATAGCATCCAGCACCACCGCACTCTCTTCGGCGATAGGTATATCGCTGGAACCAGCGGTAACAACGATGATCTTTCCGTTAACATCGATAGGTAAGCTACTCTGGATATCTCCCACAACGGCCATCTTAGCTTTTTCATAATACACTGA
>CAZFVW010000254.1:0-2144 GCA_964522285.1 uncultured Thermoplasmata archaeon
TTCAATCGATTTAATAATTTATTCAAAAGGATTGACCTCTATGAATTTACCAAAGATATCACCATATTCACCAACGGCCGAGAGCTGGACTTGAGTAGATCTCTGGAAAAGAGGTTGAACGATGTCGATATACTCATCGTCAAGAAAGATATTGAAGGTGTTTTAGGTGATGAACAATTTCAGGGACTCATGATGGAGGGCGAAGAGATAGAACTCGACGGTCTTATGATAGCCGAGGGGACCAGTGGTTCACTGGATTTCGCACGTAGTTTGGGGATACAGATCGAAGATGATCGGTTGGTTGTGGACGAAAACCAATTCACTAAAGTACCGAAGGTCTACGCCGCCGGGGACTGTACCGGAGGCGCTAGACAGATCGGAGCCGCTGTAGGTGAAGGAGCAACGGCGGCTATAAATCTGATAAACGACCTAAGAGGGAAGAAATACATAGATTGGGAACATTAAAATAGACCGATCCGATATATTACTGAGGATGTGAAAAATATGGTGAAAGTATTTGTAGACCAGGAAGCATGCATCGCATGTGGAGTGTGTTATACGACCTGTGAAGCAGTGTTCCAGCAGGACGACACAGGTACCGCGAAGTTGGTGGATGAATATCAGGAAGATGAAGTTTTCGAAGAACGGTCAACCCGGAGTTTACGTACAGAAAGATGTGATCCAGAATATCTTCAGCAGGGTTGGTCTAAGATCGGATAAAACGGTGGTAGTATACACGGGGGTCGGCGATTTCAGAGGACGGGGCGACGGGTTGGAACAGATCATGGTCGCTTATTCTTTGGCGAGGTTCGGACACGACAATATCTACGTCCTCGACGGTGGTATCGACAAATGGAAGGATGAAGGCCAAGAACTGACCAAGGAGTTTCTAGATAAAGAAGAGTCCAGCTTCGAATTGAATGTTCGAGAAGAATACAGTATCACCACTGAAAAAGTCAAGGAGATCAAAGATAACGAGGACGTGGTGCTGCTTGATGCCACGCCTACCGAGATGTATGAAGGACAATCGATATGGATCAAACCTGGACACATACCAGGAGCTGTAAATTTGCCTTGGAAAAGTTTGATGACTCCGAACAATCCAAAGCTTCTAAAATCCAACGTGGAGATAAACGAGCTTCTAAAGGAAGCCGGCGTTATGTGGGATAAAAAAATCATTTGTTCATGTGGAACCGGGAGAGAAGCGACCAACGAATTCATCCTGTTAAAATGGTACCTCGGTTACCCTGACGTGAAACTGTACGAAGGGTCGTTCACCGAGTGGACCGCTGATCTAGGTAATGAAACTGTGACCGGCACCAAGCCCTACTGAATGCATTTGTCAAACCCTTTCCTTTCTTATTCTTTACTCTTTTCCTCACTTCTTTCTTAGTTGGGTTAAAATATTAATATCGTGGAAATGTTACATCTATAGATTATGAAAAGCAAGGAGGGTAAGAGATGAAGGAAGATCATTTTCACGAACACGACATAGTAGTGATAGGTGGCGGGTTATCTGGATTAAGAGCTTCTCTAGAAGCAGCGTTGAATGGGAGAAATGTAGCTGTAGTATCGAAGGTACACCCGCTGCGTTCTCACAGTGTGGCAGCCCAAGGAGGAATCAACGCATCTCTGGGAAACGCACCAGAGATCGAAGACGATCATTGGAAAGACCACGCCTACGATACGGTAAAAGGGTCCGATTACCTAGCTGACCAGGATGCCGTGGACATACTATGCAAAAATGCGCCTGAGGCAGTTATCGAACTCGAGCATATGGGCACTGTTTTTTCACGTTTCGACGACGGTAAGATAGCTCAAAGACCCTTCGGAGGTGCGGGGGTGCCTAGAACTTGTTACGCCGCTGATCGTACCGGACACAATCTACTGCACACGCTCTACGAGCAGTCGGTAGCTGAGAACCTCGATTTTTACGAGGAATACTACGTGACATCGCTGGTGAAGGACGATGGGAGATGTGTGGGGTGTATCGCTATGAACTTAAAGGACGGAGAGATACACGCATTCTCAGGGACTGTAATCTTGGCCACAGGGGGATTCGGCAGGATATACAACCGGTCGACGAACTCGTTGATAAACACTGGCGACGGAGCTTATTTGGCTTATGAAGTAGGGGCGGTTCT
>CAZFVW010000255.1:0-2113 GCA_964522285.1 uncultured Thermoplasmata archaeon
ATGATGCAAAGGACTCGTAATCACAGAAATCAGGGGTTATCAACTCTTCGAATTGTGGTATTCCGTCCCCGTTTGCATCGTAAACTAGACCTAGATCCAGATCAGGTGCATTGTCGTGACCCTGTACATGGACATCCCATGAGAGTGCGTTTTCCAAAGTTACAACTTTATTATAACTGCTTCTCTCTATCATCGCTTTGTTCCATGATTCATATGTGGTGATTCCAGACGTATCATCATCTAGTACCTCTTGATCTGGGAATTCTTCTTCATCACCAGGCCCGACTACCGAGCCCCCATAACCGAAGCTTTCAGTGTTCCAAGTCATACCTATCTCGGCACCTCCTGAGAGATGGTTGGTATTATGTTCTAACTTTGTGGTTGAAAGATCTAAAGTACTTGTTTGTATTTCTATATCATCTATGGTAGTACCGTTTAGTAAAGTATTATGAACTGCGATCACATTTAATCCGGGTTTTAATGTCATAGCCAACATCTCTCGTGACCTTCCTGTAGCAGTTGAGAAGCTATCACTTTCATCACTTCCTGTTTGATATCCTATCGTGTATGGCGCTTCATCTTCGATAGGCCCACTCGATTCACCCAGGATATGGATATCCATATCTGTTGTCTTCGTTGATTTGATGATATCCAACCAAACATTATCTACCATCAAATCCCAGCCGTCAGAAGTAGCATATTGATTATTCTCAACCTTAACTTCCAGACCAGAAACGTTCTCTGGCTCGACCAACTCTCGTGTTATGTCGAGATACTCTACTTGGTATGATGTCTTTGGGATCTCCTCTAATGTTTTATCGAATTCTTCTCCTTTTATCTTAAAACTAAGTCTCAATTTATCTTGCTTTTGGGTCTTATTTTCAATAGTTGATCTATACTTCACGCCTATTCTGATATTACTGATATTGCCTGAAGGAACTGTGAATCTCTTGACGTTGATATATCCATCACCTTTTATTACAGCGGGTACACCGTCTTCTGCGAATATATTCGATGCGTTGGTAGCATCTTCTGTTTCATCTATAGTTCCCGGAGCTTGTTGAGTTGTTTCACTCCAATCACCGTTTACCATGAATTTGAGACTAGCTGGTGGATTCGCGTATTTGCCCTGTTTTGGTATATCTAGGTAATAATACCTCCAATCGCCGGATTTTTGTGTGTCACCACCGCTTCCACCCATTAAACCTCCTGATAGGAAGGGCGTGTTCATGTCGTTATTTGTGAACTTATACCTCGATCCATATGCTGAAACATGGGTGACTATGGGTATCACTTTTGATCGGTTGTAATAATCGAAAGATACAGATATAGACTCACCAGGTAGTAGTTTTTTCGTAAGATCTATACTTCTATTATATCTGTCCAATGTGTATTCACCTGTCGACAAAGTTGTTTTTGGTCCATCCCATTCATATTTGTAAACATCTAATGTTCCTTCTTTATAATAACGCGGATGATAGATGGATTTAGGTATAGAAACTTCGTCTATTTCCTTCACATTAGCAACGTAGGTATAATCGAAGTAAATTTGACTGCCCGGAGATATCTCTATCATAGGTGTTGTGAGATATACAGTTCCATTCGTCCAATCAACTGTATAATTATCCTGTGGAACTACATTACCATCTATGTAGAATGTGAGATTCCCTGGAACAACATTAGCATGATCGAGTATAAATTCTCTTCCTGGTAGATAAGAATAATTGAATTTGATCTCGCTGTCAGATGGTACGGGGTATTCTAATGAGAATTCCCCCGTTGAACCAGTGTATGATATGTCGCCGTGGTCGGATGTGGTATTGTACCAGGTGAGTACGCTGTCATAACCACCCGAAGAAGGCGGATACTCCATCTCGATCCATCCCGTTGTTTGGTTTATATACACGATGGCCGAATTATCAGGATATAAATTAAACATACTCCCATCACCCGTATTATAATACTCAATACGACTGACGTCTACCCCGTTAAACCTTGATCCTAAACTCTCATTATAATTACACCAGTAAGAATAATTGCCAGAACTCGTAACTGTCATATCACTCTCTAATTTCAATTCTTGATTAACTTGTGTTATGTTGTTATAAGAAAC
>CAZFVW010000256.1:0-2106 GCA_964522285.1 uncultured Thermoplasmata archaeon
AGGATGACGAGGAAGTTTATTCCTATACATTCGAAGAAAAGGAAAAAACAGTCACCATCGATATCGAGCTAGGCGAATATGTAGTTGAATCTTACATATATAGAGAAGGCGGTCTTTACAACCACAAATATACATCGTTCAATCTGAGCAGCACGTTCATGATCAGCGGACGTTTGAATGCAGGAAAGGAAGCATCGTTATACATCCTCAATACCCATAACAACAAAACTAGGAATTTGACCCTTGAGCCCGGAAAATATCAGATAGAACTGGGGATGCCGTACTTCTGTGAAGAAGGTGATGAACTGAGGTTGACTTATTCTATCGATGGTTCTAAGAAAGAAGAAACGTTTATCGTAGAGGGTGAGAGAGTTCAAAAAGACGTTGATCTTGGACACGTGATTTCGTTAGGTCTGTGGATGATGATATCTCAGATGATATTGTTAGGGATGCTTGCAACAGTCTATTTTAAAAGAAGAACACATCCATGGGAAAGCTGAGATTTTAAGCCTTACCCAGTATACTTTTAACAGCTCTTTCGTTAGAGACGTCTTTCTTCCTGGCTAAGGATCTTATATCCTCCATCAGGTCTATGTATAGTTTATAGCCTCGTTTCCCCCTGATTTTTTCACCTACGACCCTAGCCAATGCTTTATTGAACTTCTCGTGCGGTGTTTTCTCTCTGAGAGCTTCTTCGAGGTATTTCTTTTCTTGTCTATCCATGCTTGGTACCATGCTGAAAAATCCTTGGAGTGATAAAAATATTTCGCGGATATAACAGTAAAATATATTTGTGAACTGTTTATAGTCGTTTGTCTGAGTTGAGTAGTTTATTCATATTCGCAAACTCGTTCACAAAGCGGGTGGCGATTGGAAGTCTAATTTCCTCCAACTCGCAAATTTCATTCGCATACGCTCATTTCTGCGGGGCAATCGTCAGAAGCAAAAGCTTCTAACTTGCCCTCGTTGCTCATTAACATTCGCAACTGCGGGGGTAGCCAAGCATGGCCAAAGGCGATAGACTCAAGATCTATTCCCATAGGGGTCCGAGGGTTCAAATCCCTTCCCCCGCACTTTTTTACTGACGTAACGGAGTGTAGGAAGTGAAAAAGTCGAAGGAACATCTCATGTTCCTGAGATAACGAGAGCTTTGCTCGAGTTAAAGACGGAAGCCATTTTTTCGTAAAAAAACTCCACTAAGCGATCAACCCGCCCCACCATCACTTATGCCCGTCCCCCTTACCGCCTCAGTGGAACCCGCCTTTCTTAGATATCAACACAAGGGCGAAAATCGCAACTATCGCGACGAGAACTACCAGATAGAAATTCGGACCCATGTCTAAAAGCCAGTTTTCCTCTTCTTCTGTATCTTTTTCCCCAGCGATAACGAATATTGTAAGATGGTCTAGTTCGCTCTCGACGTAGCCGCTGTACCCGTTCTGATCTGTGGTGTTCACCGTGCAGCCGTTCTCCACGGGCAGCCATCCCTGACCTTCCTCGTTCCAGTAGTAGATATTGAGTAAGTTTTCATCCACTCTCGTTTTGTTCAGATCCTTTTCATTATAATACATCCTTATAATAATAGGCCATTTTACCGCATCCGAATTATTGATCTCTATACCCCTGCACTCACCTATCTGAAACAGATTTTCGTCTAGTGTAGCGTTGGTCGGGTTCTCGGGCCAGTTGATGATATCTAACTGGATCTTGCTCTCGAGTTCCATGGAAAGCGTCATACAGCCTTCGTATACTGGTGAAATATCAGCATGTCCCGGACCTAAGTCAAATGAGATGTCCTCGGCGATCACGATCTCCTTCGTTTTGGAATTTGAAACTATCCCATCGCTGACCGATAGTGTTATTGGATAAACGCCAGCGGACATGTTGAAACAATCATCTCCGTAGAATATGTATTCCCCATCGTTGATATCGAAGGTCCAGTTCACTATCTCGTTATCTCCTTCTGTGGATAGGTCATGCAAGCAGATCCATTCGTGTTCAGTGGGATAGAAAGGAGACCAAGTGAAATCGGACGTAGGCGGTATTATCTCGGAAAGGCCCTCTTTAGGTGTGGTACCACACATCTCAGCCTTTTTTCCCTCTATG
>CAZFVW010000257.1:0-2092 GCA_964522285.1 uncultured Thermoplasmata archaeon
TATATCCAGTAAACTCCTAGATGCATCTAAACCTACTGCATCTAAACCGTTATCAACAGCAACTTCGGTATGTCTACCGTTACCACATCCAAGGTCGAGCAAGCTTCCGTCGTTTCCGACCTCTTCTATAAATTCCACTACAGATCTCCAAGGTCTGTTCCGTGTCTTATCGAAGTGCCCGGCTATGGAATCGAAGGTCTCCGCAGCTCTTTCAGCATCTCTCATTTATATTACATATATCAAAGGATAAGATTTATATTCTGTCCTCCATCTCGACTTTTCGATGAATCTTCTCGAAATAGGTTTGATTGTAAGTATTTGCTTGTTATTGGCTTACATCACATACTCTCGGAAATTGCTGAATCTAGGTGGGTCTATCACGGCCTTCTTTGTAGGGATAATACTGGCATTTCAGGGAGGTATAACCTGGATCGTACTGCTACTCTTTTTCTTAGGCAGCGCTTTTATCGCAACTAAATACAGATTCCAATACAAAAAAGAGAGAGGATTTCAGGAGGGGGATCGTGGTGAGAGAGGTGTGATGAACGTATTAGCTAACGGAATAATCCCTGTTCTTCTGGCGTTATTCCACATCCCGAACCATGGTGCAAATTTTTTACACCAGATCGGTTTCTTAGAGCACAAGATTGCTATATTCCTTTTTATAACCGCTGTGGCAGGTGCCGCATCTGACACTTTAGCCTCTGAGATGGGTATCCTTTCTGATAAAACATACCTGATAACGAACTTGAAAAGGGTCGTACCGGGTGTTAACGGAGGGGTATCAGTGTATGGAGAGATATGGGCGATTATCGGTTCTCTTTATACATTCACGGTAGCTTACGTATTCTTCTTCATCTTCGACGGCGATGTTTTACCCATGAACTGGATACTGATCGGGATAATCATGGGGGTCATAAGCTGTCAGATCGACAGTGTTTTTGGTGCTCTCTTTGAAAGAAAGGGATATATAGGTAAATCTACTGTTAATCTATTGTCGATCTCGACCTCGGTAGTGATCACGGGAATGATAATATGGATGATAGGATATTGATAGTTATATTCGACGGTGTAGGTGACCGACCAGTCAAGGAATTAGATGGAAAGACACCGCTAGAATACGCGGATACGCCGAATCTCGATAAGATCGCTGAGAACGGGATCAATGGTCTTATGGATACTATTGAGCCGGGAGTGATACCTGGTTCGGATACCGGTCATCTAGCTTTACTCGGATATGACCCTTTTGAGGTTTACACTGGCAGGGGGCCTTTCGAGGCAGCCGGTTTGGATATCGATGTCAGTCCTAGTGATATAGCTTTCAGATGCAATTTTGCCACGATAGAAGACGGGAAGATAATCGATCGAAGAGCCGGCAGGATAAAAGAGGGGACTGATAAATTAGCCGAATCGATCAATGATGATATGGACTTATACGTTGATTTTACTTTTAAAGCCAGCGTAGAGCACAGGGCTGTATTGGTCCTTAGAGGGAAGGAGCTAGGAGCGAATATCACCGATGTCGACCCTCACGAAACTGGCGTTCCTGTTCTTGAAGCAAAACCCCTAGAAGAAAATAAAAAAGACAATAGAACAGCTTGGCTAGTGAACGAATTCGTTAAAAAATCTATGGAGATCTTGAAGGATCATCCAGTAAATAAAGAGCGTATAAAAGATGGTAAGTTACCGGCCAATTTGATACTACCCAGGGGAACGGGTATCGGACCGAAGATCAGATCACTAGAGGATAGAACAGGTTTGAAAAGTGCTGCTATCGCAGGTATCCCTTTGGTGGCCGGAGTATGTAAGCTAGCAGGTATGGATATCCTCGAAGTCGAAGGAGCAACTGGGGGATTAGATACCGATATCGGCAATATCTTTGCTTCTGCAAAAAAAGCTCTAGAAGATTACGATTTCATCCTCTTGAATATCAAGGGTCCAGATCTCTTAGGCCATGATGGTGTTGCTGAAGAGAAAGCTGAATTCATCGAAAAGATAGACAGTGAATTGGGTGAGATAATGGAGATTGAAGATCTCTACTGCGCTTACACTGGAGATCATTCGACTCCCGTAACATGTAAAGGTCACAGCG
>CAZFVW010000258.1:0-2079 GCA_964522285.1 uncultured Thermoplasmata archaeon
GCTTTCCTTACCACGCCCTGATAATAGGATGATATCTCTTTTAGTTTTACAGTATGAGCTTCTCCTCGTTCTAGAAGGAATAATAAAAGTTCCGCAACATATTGACCGCCTAGCACGCTCATGCAATTCACTATCTAATGGTATGGTTTAAATTTTTCTGTTAGAATGTGACTGATCGGGTTCTATGATTATAAAACACGAAACTCGATCATCTTTCCGGCACCCAATCCGGGAATTTCGGGTCATCTATCTTGTATTTAGACATGTAAGATTTGATATCTATCACAGGAGTTCCGTTCAGGGCGTCTAGGCCTTTAACGTAGAGGGTGTTCCCCTCTCTTTTTTCCAGTTCGCAGACGGTCACCGCGATAGGGTTCGGTCTAACCGGTGAGCGGGTGGCGAAGACTCCTGTTAAAGGATTATCCATATCCGCCATGGGGTGAACTTGTTGTATATCTCGATCACTCTTATGGAACCACATTAATACCACGATATGCGAATGTTCCTCTATATGCAGAAGACAGTCCGTATGATCTTCGTGGATCTTTATTTTCACTACTCTCTCTTTGTAATCCTTGGGGATCTCATCTTCGTAATCGCTTATAACTTTTCCAACTTCAACTAATCCGTAGCTGTTATTTTTCATGGTATCCTCAGGGATCGAATATTGTGATATATACCTATTCTCTTATCGCAACTGCTTTTTCCGCACCCTCTTCCATCTCATCGACGACTTCGTAGCCGGCTTCTTTCAATATCCGCTTACCTTCTTCTTCGTTTGTACCTAGCATACGGATGACCGTCGGTTTGGAAGGATTGTAATCTATGATACCTTGAGCGATCTGGTCGCACTGGGTGATACCTCCAAAGATGTTCATGAACACCGAGCGGACCCCTTCTTTTTTGTCAATTATCTCCAAGGCGTGTTTAGTGTCTTCAGCAGTCGCTCCACCTCCCAGGTCTAGGAAACAGGCGGGTTTTCCTCCGTACTCTGCTACCGCGTCCAGGGTGGCCATGACCAGTCCCGCACCGCAGCCTACGATGGCGACGTCCCCTTCCAAGTCGACGTAAGCGAGATCGTATTCGTCGGCGAGTTTTTCCCTTTCAGTTACCCTCTGGCTCTCTTTTCTTTCGAACTTCTGTCTGTAGAGGGCATTGTTGTCGATATTGAATACCGCGTCTATGGCCAAGAGGCCGTCGGGTGTAGAGACCAGTGGATTGATCTCTGCAAGTTCTGAATCGTGATCCTCAAAGGCCTGATAGACTTTACTCGCTATCTTCGCCATCTGTGTGAGTTCTTTTCCCTCGAGGCCTATAGATTCAGCTAAGTAAAGCGCTTGGTATGGTTTCAGACCTTCGACCGGATCGATCTTTTCCTTCACGATCTTGTCCGGGTGTTCGGCGGCGACTTCTTCTATATTCATACCGCCTTCCGTGGTCATTATCAGTGTCGGGCATCCGGCTTCCCTGTCCATGACCATGCCGACGTAATACTCGTTCTGGATGTCTGCTTTTTCTGCTATCAGTAACTTCTCTACTTTGAGCCCTCGGATCTCTTTTCCAAAGAGTTCTTCAGCTTTTTCTACAGCTTCTTCCTTGGTATCTGCGAAAAGTATCCCTCCCGCTTTTCCTCTCTTACCGACGGTGACCTGAGACTTGATCACGACGGGGTTTTTCACTTCTTTTATCTCATCTGGACTCTCGATAACGTAGCTGTCTGCAACTGGTATACCGTAGTTCTCAAATATCTCAGCGGCTTCATATTCTTGGAGCTTCATATTTATCACATCTTGATTCGGATGTTTATAGGGAAAAGAGAGGGTTATAAAATAGTTACGCGGTAGTTTCAACGTCACGTAAGATTTTTATGTGAGTCTTGGTTTCATATCTTCTGTCCCGATGAGTTGAGTAGGTTCAGGGGGCCCTTTAAGGCCCATAGATGGTATCGGAGCAAAGCTCCAAATATCGATGGACCCTCATTCGCATACGCTCATATCGGGCCCATAGATACGTAGGAATTTTCCATGAAAATTCCTCCTTTCTATGCACCCAAAACTCGTTTCACTCGTTTTGGGCCCA
>CAZFVW010000259.1:0-2077 GCA_964522285.1 uncultured Thermoplasmata archaeon
GAACCCACTTTTTTTCTCGAGCACGGCTTTGTATTTATTCATGCTTTTTTCACCTTGTAATCAATTAGATTATAACGGTTCAATATATTAAATCTGTTGTTTTCACATAATGGAAAATCCATCATAGTCCATGAAGATCATAAAAGTTTTTGAAAAGTATGCAGCCTACCGCGGAGGTTGTGTATATCCAGTCGCCTGTTCATGTACGGGTGGCATATATCCAGGAAAAGCACTTCTCAGCCTACCCTTCAAGTCGTCATACTTAAGGTACCAGAACAGCAAAACGATTATCCCGCCCAACACGAAAGCCGCGAACAGGATCACTCCCAGTATAACACCCACCGTAGATATACCGTGGTCCACTTCGACCCTAGTACCATCTTGATGCTGGAAGAAATTCACCTCGATGGAGTTCAGAGTGCTCTTCCCTTCCATACCACCGTTGGGCAGATACTCCACATCCATATCTTCCGAATAGAGTATCGACTGAACCGTGTTCTTCGTCTGCGCCATGTCACCTTGGCTGTAAAGGTGCTGTCCTCCGATCCTTATCCCGTCCATATCTATCCACTTCTTATCGGTTGTATTGTGGTTAGGAATATTTAAAATATTATGGTCTTAACATCCGACCGTTCGCAGTAACATTTATAAACCCCATATTACGTGCATCACGAATACCCGCTGATCTTCAGGGATCTGTAATACAGTATATCAAGTTCATCTTGACGGATCTCTGACAAGTCGGAGGAGTCAGATACTTATGTCTATTGAAAACAAAACAAATCCGAACCTCGTGAACCTGATACATGACTTAAAGACTCAGGCACGGGAAGAAGAAGCACCGATCTGGCGAGACGTGGCGGAAAGACTGGAAAAGCCCCTGCAGAACTGGGCTGAAGTCAATCTTTCTACGATCCAGAGGTATGTGGAAGACGGTGAAACCGTCGTGATACCCGGTAAGATACTGGGTTCAGGATACCTCACTAAAAGGGTAACGGCCGGGTCTTTCAGGGCCAGTAAGAGTGCGAAAGAGAGCATAAAGGAAGCTGGCGGTAGTCACATGACCATCCGCGAGCTGGCAGAACGAGAGCCAAAGGGCAACAACGTGAGGTTAATAGGGTGATAACATGAAGGTATACGACGGAGATAATAAGATACTCGGCAGACTCGCTACACAGGTAAGCCAAGACCTTCTCGCAGGAGAAGAGGTCAGAGTCGTCAACGCCAACAAGGTGATGGTAACAGGGCACAAGAAAAAGATACTAGCCAAGTACAGAGAGAACCGGGAAAGAGGCAAGATACGTAAAGGCCCGTATTACCCGAGAAGACCCGAGCAGATATTCAAACGCACGGTGAGAGGTATGCTCCCCTATCAACAACCGAGGGGACGAAAAGCATTAAAACGGTTCCGTGCTTATATCGGTATACCGAAGGAATTCGAAGGAAAAGAGTTCCAAGGGCAGGATATCAAGAACGCAAAGGGTATCAAGAGTATAACCCTCGGAGAAGTGTCCGAATACCTGGGAGCTAAATTCTGAAGGTGTGACTTATGGCAGAAGATAAAAATATCACAAGGACTGGAAAAAGGAAAACGGCCATAGCTAAGGCCACCATCAAGTCCGGTAAAGGGCGCATCAAGGTCAACAACGTACCGTTGGAGATACACACTCCAGAGATGGCAAGATTGAAGATCAAAGAACCGGTACAGCTCATCGGCGACAGGTCGGAGAATGTGGATGTCAACGTCCTCATCAAAGGAGGCGGAGTCATGGGTCAGGCCGGAGCGGCCAGGACCGCTATAGCTCTGTGTTTCGTCGAATATTTCGATGATCCAGAACTCGAAGAGATGTTCAGAGAGTACGATAGAAGTCTCTTAGTTTCCGATCCAAGAAGGAAATTACCGAAACAGCCTCAGGGCGATGGTGCTCGTAAGAAGAGGCAGAAATCATACCGGTGATCTAAGATATGATAATACCGATAAGATGTTTCACGTGTGGAAAGGTAATAGCTAACGTCTACGAAGTCTACAAGGATAGGATCGATAGGGGAGAAGATCCCGGAGAAGTCCTAGACGACC
>CAZFVW010000260.1:0-2034 GCA_964522285.1 uncultured Thermoplasmata archaeon
TCATCGCGTCTATACTTTCTAAAAAATCAAGTCTCGGTGAGATGGGGGCGCTTCTAGAAGACGTCGTAAATACTAGTCAGGTCATCAAACATATATTCGAACAGAAGCCACTAGATGAAGACACCCTTTCTCAATATTCTGATGAGATAAGAGATGAATTGAACAAATTATCCCGGCAGTTGTTCGTAGATAGGTTCAAACATACGAGGAAGTACAAGAAGAACATGAAGATACTCGATTTCATTAAAAACAAACTCGAAAAAACAATAGGGGTTGGTTCTGTAGACCAGGCTGTTTCCATGACGTTCAATCAACTCGGAACATCAGCACCCTACATGGATGAACAGATGTGGCACAAATTCTTGGACAAGATAGTCGACGAGCACGTTAGAGGTATGATCGGAGACATCCAGGCAGAAGAATATAAGAGACAGTGGAGAACGGAGTTAGAACAAAAATTGAAAAGCTTCCTATGAGGATCTAAGATGGATACTGACGTGAAGAAGGATAAGAATAAACGGTCCGATATCCCGGAAAGTAAACCTAGATCGAAGTCTCATTGGGAAGGAGAGATAATCAATACATTACAAGATATAGAAACCGATTATCGACAGTTCAAGGACAATATAAAGAACCTGAAAGATAATCTCAGCGGTTTCATAGATGAAACTGAATCCAAGATAGAAAGTATAGATAGAGAAACGCAGAAGAAGGTCGAAAAAGAGATCGTCGATAAGAAGATGGAGAATGTAAAGGACGATATCAACGAAGTTGATCAAAAGATATTCGACGTTATGGAAGAGATGGGCTTTGGAGAAAGTCTCGATGTTTCCCAGATCCCACCTAATATACTCGAAGAGGTTTATGAAGACACTTTAGAAGATGTAGTAAAAAACATGAGAAATAACCTCGGTGATAGAGAAACTCAAGAGGTGGTTCAAACCACCTTAGAAAATATGAGAACCAGGACCAGCGGCAGCGAACTATTCCAATATGACGGAAGAACGATTAACGTCAGAAACTTCGTGAAAAGCATCGAACAAAATTTGATCTCCGCTAAACAGATACACAGTACTTACACTGAACTTTTAAATAAGCTCGAAGAGAATTTGCCCGGTTATGAATCTAAAAATTTCCGTTCTATGATGAAGTCTAAAAGCTTAGAATTCGCTATCGGAAAAACAACTGACCTAATAAGAAGGACCGGAAAATTGGAGGATAAGTTGAACAACACCTCGAACATCTTGTCCACTTTCACCAATCAGATGAATCAACAGATGAACGGTTTGAGAACAGACTTATCATCGATAAAGGAAGAAATAGACAACAAGATCGATGAAAGATTTACACAATTTGATGAAAGGTTAGATGATTTGGAAGGTTCAGTAGAAGACCTATCAGAGATAAATGAGAAAGTTGAAGAGCTCGATCATTTCAAGGAAGATAAAGAAGAGCTTGAAGAGAAGATAGATGAGATCGAAGCATCTTATGAGATGGAGATTAGTCGACTGGAAGATAAGATAGAAAGCCTCAAAGAACCAGAAAAAACAGATGAAGGAACCTCAGACATCGATCATGACCTCACAGATGAAGAGAGTTTCGTTTACTATGCGATACCCGACGACGGGGGCACTTTGAACAAGATAGAGAAATCTGTAGGAGAAGTTGTCAGCGATGCTGAAGAAAAATTGGAATCACTCATCGAAAAGGATGCCATAAAGAAATTCAAAAGAGGACGTTGGACCATCTACCAGAGGGTAGAAGAAGAGGAGGAGGAAGAGGAATACGAAGGTGTCGAAAACGGGGTAGAGGGAGAGGAAGAGATTGATTATGAAGATACAGAAGAAGATCAAGAGGAAGAACTAGAAGAAGAAACGGGGGCAGAAGGTGAATCCGAGACTTCGTTTCTATCATCATTCGAGCAAAGCTCTACGGATGAAGATGTTATAGATGGGGGAGATGAGGAAGATGAATCCGAGGACATTTTAGAAGGGCTAGAGGAGGAAGATAAGATGGTATGGGAAAACATAGAAG
>CAZFVW010000261.1:0-2030 GCA_964522285.1 uncultured Thermoplasmata archaeon
TCACTCGTTCAGAGAACTCGTGATTCTCCAGAGCTTCTCCGAAGGGAGTGTACCTATATTCATTCACCACATCTTCGTCCGAATCAATCACCTCTGTTTGGTGTAGTTTTTATTTTTGAATTTGTAGATTATCGCTACAGAAATCAAAGTTGTGAAAAACACAGGTGATATCGATGATGGCGTGTTTTCGCTATCATCTTGTTTCGAGCCAAAAGCGTATAATTTACCATCCCACGAACCAACATAGACCGTACCATCAACAGCTATCGCTGGAGATGATTGGATCGGTTTATCTGTTTCATGATCCCATTTTATAGAACCATCTGGATTGAATGCATAGATTTTACCATCATAGCAAGTAGTAAAGATGGTACCATCAGATCCTATAGAAGGTTTTGATAAAATTTCTCTATCGAATGAATGACTCCATAATATCTCTCCATCCGGACTTATCGAATAGAATTTTTCATCACCATCCATGACAACTCCTGTACCGACGTATATATTTCCATCTTCTCCTATTGAGGGGTGAGAAACACTACTTTCTAAACTTAGATTCCACTCTTCAGTACCGTCTGAATTTAACGAAAAAAATTTATTTCCAGAGGTACCAACATAGATAGTGCCAGATTCATCGATAGATGGAGTCGTGTCTATATAACTACCTAGGTTTACCTTCCAATTAAGATTTCCGTCATTGTCTATCGAGTAAAGTAAACTTCCATGTTCATATCCTTCTGCAAATATGATATCGCCGTTTTGAGAGATCGTAGGGGCATCGAATAAAGAAGCATTTGTTTGAAAAGCCCATTTCTCCGTCCCGTCTAGATTCAGAGCATATATCTTATTTTCATAAGACCCGATAAAGATCGTATCCTGATAGATGATAGGCGATGAATAAGCGTATTCTCCTACATTGAACTTCCATTTTATATTTCCATCTTCACCGACAGCGTATAGATTTTCATCAGTAGATGCTATGTATATTGTACCATCCGAACCAACAGCTGGAGAAGAGATAAGACCGGCTCCATATGGATTTTCACCTAATTTCACACCCCAATTTTTTTCGCCATCTTTGTTTAGAGAAAAGAGTTTATTATTGTCAGATGCAAAATAAATAAAGCCATCTTGCCCAATTGCTGGCGAAGTTCTGATCTTATCTCCAACTTTAAAAGTCCATCTGACTTCTCCTTCGTTTCCCGACGTATCATAAGGGCTTAATCCTGTTCTCTGAGGGTCACCGCCGTAACAGGGCCATGGTGAGTCTGCTAGATTGCCATTTGATTGGGCTATGTTAGAACAATAGATTATAGGCAAACTAGATAACATCATTATTATCAAAATTATAGTCATTTTTTTCATTTTATCACCATATCAAACGTGAATTATATTGTGTTGTTTCTATGTTTCTATTTATACTTAATGAGTTTGGCTTGTTCTCTTTTTTTGTATCAATTGGTTGGTAACCTAAAACTTCATGGCAAATGAATTTTGATCCTTTACCACAAGCATCAGATATATCAACAATTGTTGAACATATCTCCCCTGCGATAGTAACACATGGAGGTAAAGCTACTCCATCACTAACAAATCCTACTTTGGTACAAATGACACTTGCTGCCCAACCACACACCTTGTCAATACCTTTATCACATATAAAACCAATAACTGTTGTACATATTTTATAATATGGTAGAGGGATAGGTGGTTGACCTTCACACGCTACTATACAGTTTCTAATACAACCTTTGAAATTTTCTTTGTCTATGCAAATTTCAGTGCAACTTTGCACACACCATTCGTGTATTGGAAGATCAGTTCCCCCAGCCCCTCCATTAATGACTGGTGGACAACTTGGACATAATGTAGTTCCTAAACCGCTCGGATCCCTCGCGTTCACAGGATTATTACCCACGTACGCGTACCAGTTCTCGCCCTGCTGGGCGGGATCACTGCTCGTGAACCTAGACATCTCGGCCGAGTACATCCGAGCTCGGTAATAGTAGAGTCCAGATTCTTCGTCATAC
>CAZFVW010000262.1:0-2002 GCA_964522285.1 uncultured Thermoplasmata archaeon
CCTTCGCGGGCCCGATAAGATCAGCCGGTGGAACAGGCCAGGCCATGAGCGTTCTTATAGCTGATATGGTCAGGAGAGAGCTGGGTATAGGTTCTTTCAAACCCACCTCCGGCGAGATACAGCGTTTCAAGGAAGAGATACCCCTCTACAAGAAGGCCATGGGATTACAGTACACGCCCTCGGCCGAGGAGATATCGATCATAATCGACGGGTGCCCGGTGAGTATAAGCGGCGAAGGAACGGAACAAGAGGAAGTATCCGGTAACCGTGACCTCCCTAGAGTACCCACCAACAGGGTCAGAGGTGGTGCAGCCCTGGTCATCGCGGAAGGTATGTGCCTGAAGGCATCGAAACTCAAGAAGCACGTAGATAAGCTGGATATAGAGGGATGGGAGTTCCTAGACGAGTACCTCAACAGGCACTCTCACTCGGAAGACGACGATGATGGGGAAAGGGACGAAGAGGAAGTAAGAGCGGAAAAAAAGAAGAATGGATTACCCCCCAACTTCAAGTACATCAAAGAGACCATAGCCGGCCGACCAGTTTTCAGCCACCCCAGCAAGAAAGGCGGTCTACGTCTCAGATATGGAAGGAGCAGGACCCTAGGTATCGCAGCTATAGCGGTGAGTCCGGCTACCATGTATCTCACCGGAGAGTTCATGGCGCTGGGCACACAGTTGAAAACCGAGAGGCCCGGTAAAGCAGGAGCCGTCACGCCATGCGATTCTATCGAAGGTCCTACAGTGCTGTTCCGTAACGGCAGTGTAAAGCGGATAGACGACATGGAAGAAGCCAAGAGAGCAAGGCTCAAGATCAGAGAGATCCTGGATGTGGGTGAGATCTTGATACCCTACGGAGAGTTCCTGGAGAACAATCACGAGCTCGTCCCTGGAGCGTACTGTCACGAGTGGTGGGTCCAGGAGGTAGATGGAGACTTCGATGAAGAAGAGATAACTCCCAAGAAAGCCGTCGAGCTTTCAGAAGAAAAAGGTTATCCGCTGCATCCTAAATACACTTACTTCTACGATCATCTAGATGTTGAAGATATATTGAAATTGAGGGACCAGATATCTGAAGAAGGTAAGATAGAAGAAGATACCCTGATATTAGAGATGGATGAAGAAAGTGAAGATAATAAAAATATCAAATTTACTTTAGAAACTCTAGGAGTCCCTCACGTATTAGAGGACGACAAAATAGTCATCAAGGACCACGAACCGTTCATCTTCACCATAGGTCTGGACACCGGATCACTGGAGAAAAACCAAGACGATATCGATCCTTCAGGATACGAAGATGTTTTCGATCTATTGAGCGGATTATCAGGAGTCGTTGTTCGGAGCAAAGGCCCGACGGCTATCGGAACTAGGATGGCTAGACCCGAGAAAGCAAAAGAAAGGAAGATGAGTCCACCGGTTCACGGGCTGTTTCCAGTAGGTGAAGCCGGCGGTTCTCAAAGGTTGGTCAGTAAGGCCATAGATAAAGGCATCATCGAAGTAGACATCAGTGCAAGGAGATGTCCAGAGTGTGGTATGAGCGGTGCCCAGATCAGGTGCACCTGCGGTAGTAGGAGGGAGATCATCACCGACCAGAACGGGGAGGAAGTACCGCATAACGAGACAAAGATACCCATGAATAAGATATACCGCAGGGCGCTCAAGACACTAGGCGGTGGAGGGAACGTGAAGAAGGTGAAAGGCGTCAAAGGGATGATGACCAAAACCAAGACCCCCGAAGCGCTGGAGAAGGCCATTCTCAGGGCCACGCACGGTGTCTACGTCTTCAAAGACGGGACCTCTAGATTCGATATGACTGATCTTCCTTTAACGCATTTCAAACCCGACGAGATCGGGCTTTCCATCGAGAAGGCAAAAGATTTGGGTTACAAGAAAGATATACACGGCGAAGAGCTGACCAGCGGAGACCAGATCGTTGAGATAAAACCACAGGACTTCATCTCATCTGAGAAATCAGGCGAGTATCTGGTCAGCGTATCCAATTT
>CAZFVW010000263.1:0-2000 GCA_964522285.1 uncultured Thermoplasmata archaeon
GTCACACTAACGTCTATCGACCTGTTGACACTTACTTCGACGTCCTGCCAAATGACGGAAATTGTGTAATTCGCAACAGCTAAACTTATATTGGTAATACCGCTTCCGTCGGTTTTATTCTGCGTGAACACTTTGATATCATTTTCAACTCTGATCAAAACGGTCGTATTAGGTAAAATGTTGTCTTTATCGTCCACTATTCTGAAGTTAACGTAATGGTCCAATCCCGCTATTATAAATTCATGATATCCATAGACCTCATGTCCCCCGAATGCACCGGTATTATACCACGAACGCAGACCAGTGTTGTCTACGGCACGGACGGTCACGTTGTACGTCCCTTCGGGATATGTGCTGTAATTCAATGGTACTTCATATCTACTTTCGAAGGTATTGAAGAAACCATAAGTTCTATTCTGTGTGTGTAGTGGAACAGATTCTATGATGGTGCCTGACGGATCCCTCAATGTTAGATTGACCCATTCTATGTCGTAGCCTCCAAAAGGATCTGTAACGGTGGCTTTGATGGTGAAATTTTTATTGTTTTCCTCCGGAGAGAAAGCGGACGTTACGTTTCCTTCGTGGTCAACGGTGTAAACATCATCTACTTCGATATAATCCTTGCATGGTAAAGTGATATTTGTATCCCTTATTTCACCGTCCAACATCCCCCCGTAAGATATATTGTACCAATGGGATGCATCCCCCCATAGAAGGTATGTAACTCTAAGACTAGATCCTTCCGATATGGTGTAATTGTCTATCGTCATGTTCAGTACGGATTTATTCCAGGATGTTGATATAGATTCGGTTTGCGTAGTTCCACTGATTAAAGTTTGAGAACCTGTTTCATTTATTTCAGTTAGATTAACCGTCATATCTTTTGAATCTGCTACATCGGCCTGTACCCATACTGAGAATGATGCATCACCGTCCAATGTCAGATTCCCCGCTAGAACAGGATAGAGGTACCAATCCATTATGATCTTAAATTGACTAGGGTCGGTTTTTTCACCCGTACCCGTTGGTCTGCTGGTGTTAAAAATCTCTTTTGATGTTTTTCCACCTACGTCTACCGCATCCCTCACACGGTACATATATAGAGACTTGTTCTTGACAGATCTCTCCTGGTTTTTCAGGTCTAGCTCTTCGGTCTTAGTCAGGTCGTTCGTACTCTCAGGGGCGGCGTAGGTTCCAAAAGTAGACATCCCTATTATTAGCATCATCACCAATACCCCTATGATTAAAATTTTCATATATTTCATCTTCATTTTACAACCTCTTTATATTCAAAGAAAAACTTTTAGATTATTTAGATTATTTTTGGTACAACTCTCTAATCAAAAATCAGGATTAAAAAAACGTACCAAAGACTACTAATAAAGGTAAATTCGATATGGAAATGGATCACATTGCGAGAAAGAACTGCAAAGACAATTTCATTGATCGTGATGATAGCCCTATTGATTTCGATCAGTTTGACTTCTGTTCTCAACGTCGATCCCGATATCCATACTTCTGAGAGCGGAAGAGGTGAAAGATACATAGAACTCAGACATTCAGATATAAAAGAAACGATAACAACCGATGATCTTAAAGCTGAGATAATGCATTCCGATGGTTCGATGTCTGTTTATAAACCAGATGGTGAAAAGATATTCCTCATCGAGTATCCCAGTCTAACGACATACGATTTTTCAATAGGAGATGCAGTTGAGTTGGATCTAGACGATGCTGAAACTAATCCACGATTATCTACTTGGTCTCTCGTTTTATCTAGAAAAGATAATAACGAGTTATATGGGGATTATATCGAAGTTATAATGGAGTCAAATTTTAAATTTAAGAGTCTAGAGCAGATCCCGGACAATGGCTATGGCGGTAGTCAGATACCAAGTGATAAGGTATTAGGCGAAGGTAGAGTTAGGATAAAATACATCGTTACTGAGAAGAATTATAGTCAAGATGCGGAAATTGAAGATAGTCCACAGATCAAAGGA
>CAZFVW010000264.1:0-1984 GCA_964522285.1 uncultured Thermoplasmata archaeon
CGACCCGATATAGTCGAGGATAACCTTTATCCACAGGTTCAGAAAGCCCACCGTAGAATCGATGACCACCTTGATAAGAACGATTTCTCAGTTCTACATTCAGATTACTATGTGGGAAAACAAGAGATCCACATCATCTTTGAACTCGAGGCTCGGAGATTGCCCCTTATAAAAAAGCATAGTGGACCCCCAGTGACCCACGAGAACGCAAAATTCTTCAGGGAAAAATACGGGAAACAAGTCTATATCGAAGGGAACAGATTGATGGTCGACCGAAAGAGGAAGTTCTCTGATGCCTTGGACTTGATAGATCATCTTGTAGAAAATATCGATCTCGGTGGAGATATCAGTAAAGCGTTGAAAGAAGAGTATGATGTACTCCAAAACGAAGAACTCGCATCTGATTATCCAGAGACTCTGAACATGTTCCTAGATCGGAGTTTTCCCTGGGAAAGATAGATGTTATTATTTTTTAGTCATAGTCAAAAATGTAAATCGATAAACTTTTATCTTTGACGGTTATAAACAAATTAGGTGGAAACATAGATATCGAACCTCTAATAACCATATCAACATTCGATGCAGTATTCGGCTTATTCCTGTTCGCGGTTTCGTTGATCGCATTTAAAAATCTGAGGACGAAAAAAACTCTCGTTTTTTCTCTGGTATCTATTATCATCGCTGTTGTCAATATCCTACTTTTAGGTTTATTTTTCTTAAAGTACTTCACATTTCCAGCTTGGTATCTATACGTGGCAGTTATCGAACTCGTGATCCTTTTAGGGATCTCTATGCCACTTTTTACTGAACGGTGATATAATATGGATGAGCTCCTCGAACTGAAATCTAGAAGAGAAATATTCTTATGGTTGGTGGATAACCCTGGAGCTCACCAAAGAGAGATACAACGCGCTTTGGATCTAGGGACGGGGCAGCTGAGTTATCACCTTAAAATCCTGGTCGATAACGACCTTTTAGTCATGACAAAAGATGGAAATTATTCACGTTATTTTCCAAAATTCGAATTTACAAAAGAAGAGAAAAAAATACTGAGTTTTCTAAGGCGTGAATTGTCAAGAGGTATAATGATCTGGATCATGATGAATTCCGACGTAAGTCAACAGGACCTCGCCGAGAGATTCAAAGTGTCTAAACCAACGATAAATTACCATATCTCTAAGATGGTAGGTGAAGGTCTTCTAGATCAAAAAAGAGTGGGACGTGAAATAAGGTACAATATAAAAAATGAAAAACTTGTTTCGAAGATGATCGTGGCATATCAGAAAAGTTTCTTTGATAAATTGGTTGACTCGTTCGTAAGAGCTTTTTCAGATGTTAAAAAGTGATAGAAAGAAAGGCTAAGAATGTCATTTTTTAAAGAAATAGTTATCTTCCAAATCTAGTATATCTTCCTCATCTTTTTTCATACCTTTAATTGTCAAAGATGTCATCACGGTGATAGCTATAACCGCCCCCAAACCGATATATGGTAGAAGATCGAAGAGTGGTTTTAAATTTTCCGGGGGGTCCAATTGGGATGGAGGTGAGACAGTACTAGACCCCGGATCTTTAGCTGTATAAACCGTAAAAGACGGATCGTGAACTACTTTATCGCCACTAGAAGATATATCGTAGCAGAAGAAAAGACTAGAACCTTCTGGCCCAGTGCTGTAGTAATTAGAGATGGATGAAGGTATGCCGTCCACTTCTGCATCATTCAACCATCTAAAGTCGCCGACCTTTGAACCATCTTCTGTAGATATGTTAACAGCCATCTGTTTATCATCTTCAAAACTATCGATATTTTTTGGCTTAGATGTGCTTAGGGGTTGGTCTAGATCGATCTCTCCTGTAGGTGTATCTATATTCATCTGGTGTGATGAGTTAGTTTGTAATATATTCTGTTTCAAACACACGGCCGCGGGTCTATATCCTCCCTCGAAGATCACTTCATACTGGATCTTAATTTCTCTAAATCCTTTGA
>CAZFVW010000265.1:0-1958 GCA_964522285.1 uncultured Thermoplasmata archaeon
GATCTATATATCGTCCATCCCGATTTTGTATATCTAAGAAAACGTCTTAAGTTTCCGTTCGCTCTCTTCGAACTCATGATTAACGCTTTATCCGTGAAGGGAAAAGAATATTTTTCTTTATCTGATATGCAGTTTTTCATTCTTTCATCTAAGAAAAAGCGTAATTTATCTTTATCTAATCCTCTAGGTAATGATATGATATCTGAAACTATAAAATTCCTTGAATTCACGACATCTCTACTCCTGTTGTAAGTGTCGGAAAAAAAGATGATGCCGCTGGTTTCGAACAGCATCTCTAGTTTGTTGTAGAACTTGGTGACTTTTTCGTCCTTTAATTTATCGATATTATCTATTATCAAGACCCCTTCTTCTATTTTTTCTGATTTGAATTCCTGGTAATCCTTACACAAACAAGTTTTCTTCCCTGCCTCGATGCTTAGTTTATTTATATACTGTAAAAGACTACTTTTACCTACACCAGTTCCTCCGTTTATAACACAGATTTCTTTATGGGCTTCGAATTCATATTGGATTATAGATTTAGCTATGTTAATTTCGTTTTCTCGATCTATGAATAACTTATCAAGCAGGTCTGATTTTATCGGAAATAAATAGAATGGATCGGTTTCGAATTTCATTTTATCACTTTGTAGATATTGACGTTATAGTTGCACATTGTGCATGTTCACGGTAAAGTTGCATGTTGTGCATGTTGTCGGTATTGTACGATACTATAAATAGATTATCAAAGGTGCTAGAAAAAGTATGAAATATAACATCACCAGACTTTTTCTATCTCTATCAAGCCTTTGAGGTGATCCTCGTAGCTTACTTTTGCAGGTATGTTGAAATCGTGCAGCAGGTCCATGAAGTCGGTTAGAGGTATCTCCAATTCATCTGCAGCTTTTCCGAGAGATATCTTTCCATCTTTGTAGAGCTGGATCGCCCTGTATTTTCTACCATATTCTACCAACTCTCTAGCTGTTGTGGAGAGGTCCTTTCCTTCTTCATCGGCTATCTTTTTTAAAACCTTCATCTCTTTTTCGGAAAGTCTTAAATTCATTTTTTTAGCTACCTTTTGCTTACGATAAATGTTCGAGTGGATTATATTATTTTTTGTTTCATGATGGGGGTTTGCCGATTACTAGTGAAACCCGTTTCTTGCTCGGGATCAAGTTAAATAAAATTGTGCAATAATAACGAAAACGTATATAAGTGGCTTCGCAAAAAGTGCACGATTTCGGGTATTATCATCGATGGTGGTATGTTTGGGGTTATTATAGGATAAAAAGTTCATTTTATCTCGATCTAATTTTTAGTTATCTTTTTATCTTGACCAGTTGTTCATCTACAGTTATTCTATCTTGTTCCTTCAGCTCTTCTAGTGCTTTTAAGATGTTGTCTTTTTCGTCGTTTATATCTTTCATCAGTTCTTTTTTAGGTATCGGTTCATCTTTTATCATCTCAAGGATACTGTATTTCAAGACTTCGTCACAGGCCATATCGTAAAATGTTTGGTAATACGGTATCTCCAAACTATACATATCTTTTAGTTCTTTCAGCCCGATAAAGAAAAAGGCCAGCCATGCCTTATCATCTAGTTCATCCGTTTGATAGAGTATCTCATCTTTGATAGTTTCAAAATCCAGCCCATGAGAAAATAGAGCATACATATCATCTCTATCACGCTCTCTATTAGTTACACTTTTCAGTATGAAGATATCTTCTGGGGAAAGGGCAAAAAGTGTGAGATTTTTTAAAGTCAGGAATTCCTCTGACCTAGAACGTATGCCTTTTGATAGTTTAAGGCCTTTACATATCCTATCTATGAATATATCTATCCTGAATCCATCTTTGTTTTCGAAAACCTTTCTAGGTGTTTGGTGGGTTCCTTTTATTTCTGCTTCTTGGTAACCACTATTTTTTATCGAATCGATTGTCGATTCTAGTTCCCCTTC
>CAZFVW010000266.1:0-1930 GCA_964522285.1 uncultured Thermoplasmata archaeon
GCTAGGACGGTATCCGTGGATACCCTCGTCGATGGTGATGGCGATGATCTTGCTGTCCCTTCTCTCTTGTATGATCTCGTTGACCAGTCTGAGCGTGACTAGAGAATCTTTTCCTCCGGAGACAGCGACTGCTATGGTCTTACCACCATCTAGATCGACCTGCTTTCTGAATTCCTTCATCACCCTCTTCTCGTAAAAATCGATGAAATGTTTCTTACAGAGATGCGCACCGCTGTATCTTATGAAAGTGACGGCTTCCTTATCGCAGTGACTACATCTCATGGCTTCTACTATGGATGGAGATATAATAATGTTACTTGGTGAAGATGATGAAATATTCTACATATGTTTACGCCCGCTGCAGAGATCTTTAAATACGTTATTATGGCCTTTGGAAAGGACAAAAGTGTTAAATTATTTCTGTTGAAACTATCTTTGGACTCGATCATATTTCATTCATAACGCTCTTGATCTTCGGGAAGGTATAAAAACGAGTTTGTAGGAGTATTCAGAGGGGTTAATTATTCATTCAACCTTTCCTCTATCTGCTCGAGTTTATTGACATATTCATCGATATCGAGATCGTTGTTTCTAGCTAGTAGATTTTCCACCCTCTCAGTATCTTTCATCCTCCCTATCTGTTTCGGTATTCTCCTCAAAACCATCTCATCCCATCTATCGGTCATTTTGATTATCTCTATTACCTCGTCAATATCTGTTTTTAACAACAAAGCTGCACTGTCATAATTGTTTTTATAATCAACAGGTAAACCTAGTTTATTTGCGGTCATATATTCCATCGAAGGTACTTTTACCAATATATGATCATCTTTGCTGTGAAAATTTATTTTCTTTTTTACAAAGTTATCAAGATCGAATTGGAAGAAATGGTCAGTACGATATTCATATATCTTAGGACCTGAAATTTCAATCCTGAGTTCGACCTTTTCGAGTACTTTATTCACTCTTTCTGGGGTATACACCCTAGGATCATACTTTTTGAAAAATTGTACACCCCACTCTACTTCATTCATCTGAAGACCCATAGAACTAAATCTTTTTTTGATAGTCGATAGTATATCATGGGAAGTGACTCCATCAACATCAAGGGTATATCTTCCATGGCTATCACCTAACAAAGCCCTCACACCCCAACCGCCTATTACGATGATATCTTCCTTGACCTCTTCCAACAACTGTAGAGAAAGGTCTTCTATGTCATCTTTTATAGCGTCGGGAAATTCCTGCAGATTCATATAGTTTCGACCTCAAGAAGAAACATATGAAGAGGTTGAAATTTGTTTTCAAACGGACCTAGAGAGCTTGTCTCGATAGGTGACTGGAGAACCGCAAGGTTTTCCTGTGCATTCATATTGTTTCGACCTCAATTAGAAACATATGAAGAGGTTGAAACCGTATTTTGAGCATACTCAAATTATAACCCCCTAATCCCATGCCTGATGGAACCTAGATCTAGATAAATATCTACGTTCCATTTTTCTTCGTATTCCTTCTCCCAACTATCCTTTCCATATTTTTTTTCTTCCTTCAAGAAGGTCTTTTCTTCGTCGGATATATTCTGTTCGAATCTTTTTAGAATTCTAGGTTCTACCAATTCCACGATATCGTTTATGATATCCAGGTAACACCCTACTATGTTAACCATGTCGTTTTCTTTCGATAATTCTAATAGTCTATCATAATCCAATCGATCTGATTTGATCAGCCTGATACAAAGGTCTTCTATACCTTCAACGGTCATCATCTCTTTGATGAAGACCTCTTCTATCGACAACTCATCTGGAACGCTTTCTAATATATTAAGGTCCTCACCTTTGACAAAGTAATCTGTATCTTTTATGGTCAAACCACTGTCGATCTTCTCATAAAGGGCTTTCTCTATCTTTTCGGGAGTTTTTATCTCTTTTTT
>CAZFVW010000267.1:0-1886 GCA_964522285.1 uncultured Thermoplasmata archaeon
TAATAGCATCATATTTTTCTTCTTTAAACGACCGAGATAAGGTTGTAGAACAATTCTTCTCCTTTGCCTTATTTGCGAATATCTTCAGCTCCTTGGTTATAGGTTCTTATATGGCACCTAATATTTTTTCAAGGCCGGTCGACCTTTACACATATTTTTTAGTCTTATTTTCCGTCATAGCTGTAGCTTTTCTACCTTTCGAGAACATGGAAAAATTTTCTGGAGAGTTGACATTCATCATCTCTCCTATCTTGATATCATATGGTTTTACATCTTACCTTTTTTCAGATCTACAGATCAGCTCAGAGATGAGCGTTTATTGGGTCCTTGCGGGTCTGGTATTTTTAGACCTGAGCCTTCGCTGGTATTCTGATACAGATTGGATCGAGGATATAGTCCTGGGATTTCTGGTGTTTTTAGCTTTTTTCTTAGCTGTATCCATTTACGAGTATTCATTACCTCTGGATAAGACGATAATAGGTGTTCTTTGGATCGGTTTTTCAGTAGTATTCTCTTTCCTAAGAACGATTCCAAAGATCGAGAGGAATGAATATTATGTTAAGATATGGAACGGCGCACCTTTTGTGTTATCATCTTTGTTCGCATTCGTTGCGATATTGTTGTTCATGACCTCGAGATATCTAGAGGGTTTCATAGAATTACTTTTAAGCATCGTTTTCATGGCTGGAATCTTAACTCAAACACATGATTGGAAAGAATCCCTTCTATGGGGAGCACCCTTAGCGCTACTCGTCCTTTTGACTCTCAGCAGTTTCCTCCTTTTCTGAACATAATGTATTTTCCACAAAATAAATAACTTCCAATTCCTATTACTAGAGTATGTTCACTCAAGAGGAAGGAGAGAAGGCGGTAAAGATAGCTAGGGATACCATCGAGAGTCATGTGAGCGATAAAACAACTCCAGAGTTCGATTTCCCCGAAAAATTCGATAGGGAGATGGGTGTTTTCGTAACGATCAACAAGTATCCTTCGGAAAATTTGAGAGGATGTATAGGTTATCCAGAACCCATCTTCAAGTTGAAAGACGCATTGACAAAGGCTGCGGTGAACGCTACTAACGATCCCAGGTTCTCACCTCTAGGGGAAAGTGAATTGGATAATATAATAGTGGAAGTGACGCTGATGACCCCTCCAGCGGAGATAAAATGCTCCCCTTCGGAACTACCTAAAAAGGTATCAGTTGGAAAAGATGGTTTGATAATAAAGAAAGGCCCTTTCAGCGGTTTATTGCTCCCTCAAGTACCGGTTGAATACGGTTGGGATGAAGAGGAATTCTTAGGCCATACGTGTATGAAGGCCGGTTTGGATACATCTCAATGGAAGAAAGAGGGTTGCGAGGTCCTGAAATTCCAGGGTGAGATATTCAAAGAAAAAGAACCACATGGGGAGATAGTCAGAAAGGAGATAGCTTGATATGATAATAAAGGGAACCGCTTACATCGAGGGAGAATTGAAGACCAGGTACATAGGTATCGAAGATGGTAGGATAGATTTCGTCAAGAAGAAATACGATCCGAGTGAAGACGAAGAAGTATTGGAATGGGATGGTGTAGTCTTACCGGCCGGCATCGATATGCACGTACACTTTCGCGACCCGGGTAATACGGAAAAGGAAGATTTCTTCACAGGTTCGAGAAGTGCCGCGTGTGGAGGTATAACAACAGTTCTTGATATGCCGAACACGGATCCACCCACGGATTCACTGGAGAGGTTGAAAGAGAAGATAAAATCGGCAGAGAATAGATCCTGCATCGATTTCGGACTTTATGGGTTATTGTGTAAAAATTCAGAGGAGATGTGTGAGAAGACAGACCTGTTCAAATACTACATGGCTGGAAGTACCGGGATAGATAAGGGGAAGGAAG
>CAZFVW010000268.1:0-1878 GCA_964522285.1 uncultured Thermoplasmata archaeon
ACATATATACCCTTTTGATCGGGATGCGCGAAACAGTCCTAAAAAAATTAGCTGAGAGGAACACATTACTTTCACCGGACGCCATGGATTATTTGGATGAACAGGAAGATCCTAATTCTATCGTGAACAGGATGGTTGAATCCGATGATGAATTACCTTTTCCATTGGGCAGGGAGACCTTAGTATCTTTCGTTGAGAAGAAATCATCGGGGGAGTCACAGACGGTTTGTAACTCCGGAAAATCTGTTCTAGCTAACCTGGAGATACTGAGCGATATAACTGGTAATTCCACATGTACCGGAGAACTAGATGATTTCACCCGGTATTTTTCCGATAGATATCGAAAATTGAAAGGAATAATAACGAAGAGGAGGGAAGCTAACGGTGTCATGGACATCGTCAGGATCAAGAAAAGGAAAGGCGAGGGCAAGATAATAGGGATGGTAGGAGATATCCACACGACCAATAATGGAAATAAAGTGCTGCAGCTTGAGGACGAGACGGGTAAGATCAAAGGTTTCATCCAGAGCAGCAGCGACGCCTTTGGAACGAACATTTTGGAAGATGAAGTCATCTTGGCGAAGGGAAGTGTTTGGGAGAAGAACAAGAACTACGACGTTACGTTCGCCATCGATGAGATAATCCAACCAGGGGTACCGAAGCTGCAGAGATCACGTTCACACGATTTTTCAGGGCGCATAGCTTTCATGGGCGATATCCATCTGGGCAGCGAGACATTTCTTGAGGATAAATGGAATGATTTCATAACATGGATGAACTCGGATGACCCGATAGCAAAGGAGATCCAATATCTGATAATATCTGGAGACCTGGTAGATGGTATAGGCGTCTATCCGAATCAAGAAGATGAACTCGTGATCAACGACATATACAAACAATATGAAAGGCTGGCGGGGATGATACGTGAGATACCGGATAATATCAACATCATCACGATCCCAGGAAACCACGACATCGTCCGGAACCCAGAACCACAGCCAGCTCTACCGGAAGAAATCCAACGATATTTCCCGAATAACGTCCATTTCTATGGTAACCCGACCTTACTCGATATCGATGGTCTGAAGATACTGTGTTATCATGGTAAAAGTATCAACGACCTGATGGATATACTTCCTCACATAGATAATGAGAAACTCGATGAAGCCATGAAAGAGATGTTGAAGAGAAGGCACCTAGCTTCTGTTTACGGACGAGGCACACCCATAGCTCCAGAATCGGAAGACCACCTGGTGATAAGTGAGATACCAGATATCTTCGTCACAGGCCATATGCATAGGAGCAAGGTCGGTCAATACCACGATACTATATTGATAAACAGCTCGACCTGGCAGGATCAGACCGAGTACCAGAAGATGAGGGACATAAAGCCACAGCCGGCTAAACTGGTTATCGTTGAACCCAGCACCAGGAAAGTTACCATCCGTGATTTCAGTTGATGTAGGATAAATAAAAAAAAGAAAAAAGTGTTATTTTATATGTTCACGGAGTATCTTTTCCAAATCTTCGATATTATTTTCCTTCTGCATCTCTAATTTCTTCCAGACATCTAGACAATCCGTACATTTTTTGGAGTCTTTCTTGTAATATTTTTTTATAATTGACGGAAGAAGCAATTGTTATTTATCTCGAGGAACGTTTATATAATATTTTTATTATCAACTGAACAGAGGAAGTGAAAAAAAATGGCGATAGAGATAGCTGGTTACGGATTGCAAGATGAACTGCCGTATGTGGGGGTAAGTATATGGAATCTCACAATTTTTGCTCTGACGCTCATAATAGGCTTCATCGTTGTGAAGATAGTATCCCGATCTTTGAAGAACACACTCAATAAAGCGGACGTGAGCGAGATAT
>CAZFVW010000269.1:0-1858 GCA_964522285.1 uncultured Thermoplasmata archaeon
AAATTCACACCCATCTCTTCCGCCTTTTTTACCGCATAATCAAGGTCAGCTTCAGCCATGAACTCAGAATCGAAGACAACCGCTCTTACATCATCCATAGCCTCTTTAGCTGAATCCAGAACTAGGGTGCTATCTTTCCCTCCAGAGAAAGCGACGACTCCTTCGCGGATGTTATTTTCTTCATACCAGGAAAGCAGTTCATCCCATAAATTTTCTACATCTCTCTCGCCATCCATGTTAAAACATCCAATCACTTCAACTCATCCAAAGGCCATCTCTCTACTTCCAACCTATCGGCCGTTGGATACACTTCTATGCCGTAGCACTTTTCATCTAATTCGTTACAGATGTCTTCTAAGAATAGTATGTATGCTTCCGCTCGATGTTCTTCTTCATCGTACCAGACCATATCTGAATCCACTCCATAATATCCCCTCAACTTTTCTACTAATTCACGCGGCTTATCGCTCTCGATAACACCTTTTATGATCGTACCTTCCTCGGTTATCATCTCACCCACTCTGGCAGTTTTTTCCGCTCTCCTCTTGATCCGATTAGTGAGCTGGATCCCGTCCTTGAAGGAGGCTGAACAGTAATGAATCGGCACATCAAGATCTTCTTGAAGTAATCCCATCGCAACTTCTTGGCTATCCTTCACGGCGCTGGACACATCGCTCTTTTCTTTATAACCTCTTTTAACTAGCTCTTCCCAATTCGTAGATGAAAATTCTAATTCGTTCAGGTTGACGAAATCCAGTGATGTTGATAGATCACTTATCAACTTCCTAATCTCCTCTTTTAGCTCGGGTATCGCCGGAATCTCGACTCCAACGTCCAAACCGATCTCTTTGCTCTTTTTTATCGCTTCGGGGTATCCTGTTTCTTTTATTTTACTCCATGCTTCAGTGGGAGGATGGAATCTTATCTCGTCTAATCCTGCTTCAGCAATTTTCTCAATCTTATCTATATCTATAGATTGGGTATAGAGATGGATATGATGTACATCTCCAAATTCACCTTTCAAGAGTTTTATGAACCTAACTGTTTTATCCGTAAGGAGCGGGTCACCACCAGTTACCCCTGTCCCAGAAGCATCGATACTCTTTGCCTCTTCGACAACTTCTTCATCGGTACTACACCTTTTCTCGTTAGCATAAAGAACATCTTTATCCTTCTTCTTTTCGGAGAGCGGGCAGTACCAGCAGTCGCCTTGACATAGACCGGTTACCAGAAGAACCATCTTGCTGCCTTTTTCACAGTGTTTACACCCTTCGGCTAATTTTCCAGTGAAAGCGGAATCATTCTTCATCTCTTTTATATTCATGAGTCGTTCTTCCTGTATCTCAACACTAAAAACCACATGCAACAGATACTAAAACCTTTACCTTCACAAATATTATTAGTATACTTTGTTTATCAAATAGTATGATACGATTAGGACCGGGAGGAACTCCCTACGGAGTAAGCGGGACGAAGGACAGCATGGCTTATCTAGATGAAGAAGGACTGAATGCCATGGAAGTGCAGTTCGTCAGAGGAGCAAGGATGAAGGAGTCCACTGCAGAAGGGATCGGCAAGGAAGCGGAAAAACACGGTATCCACCTATCCATACACGGACCTTATTATATCAATCTCAACTCGGAAAAAGACGAAACCATCGAGAAGAGTAAGGAGCGGATCATGAAGAGTTCTCGATTGGGAGATATCATGGGTGCCAAAGTGATAACCATCCACGCAGGCTACTATTCAGGGATGGACAGCGACGAAGCCACAAAGATAATCGGTGACGGAGTAGTGGAATGTGCCGATATGATAAAAGACGAGGGTCTTGATGTAAAGATAGGCCTCGAACAGATGG
>CAZFVW010000270.1:0-688 GCA_964522285.1 uncultured Thermoplasmata archaeon
TGAGTTCTGTTTCGGAGGTGAAGCTTGATATGAAAAATGATTATTATATAACCCAAGATGGAGAATTGAAGAGGAAAGAGAACACGATCTATTTTACGAACGAAAACACGAGAAGAGCTATCCCCGTCAACAATATCTATTCGATATACGCTTACGGATCGATCAGTTTGACTTCGGGAGCGATACTGTTCCTAGGGAAGAAAGGTATCCCGATACATTTCTTCGATTACTACGGATGGTACAAGAGCACTTTGTATCCGAGGGAAACTTTGATCTCCGGTGATATGGTCGTTAACCAATCAGACCATTATCTAGATAATGATAAAAGGATGGTGATAGCGAGGAAATTCGTGGAAGGTGCTTCGAAGAACATCCTTAGAAATCTGAATTATTACTCTGATGGAAGCAACGATCTAGATAGCCATATCTCTGAGATAGAAAAATTCTTAGAGTTGATCGACGAGAAAAATGAAGTCTCACAGCTGATGTGGGTCGAGGGGAAGATCAGGGATAGATATTACGATGCTATCGATGATATGATGCCTGCGGAGTACATGATCGGTAAAAGAGAGAGGAGGCCACCCAGTAACAGGATGAATACACTGATCAGTTTCGGTAACTCCAAACTTTACACGACAGTTCTTTCCGAAATATACAACACACAACTCCATCCGGCTGTATCGTTTTT
>CAZFVW010000270.1:698-1841 GCA_964522285.1 uncultured Thermoplasmata archaeon
ACCTTTCGAGAGAAGATTTTCGTTATCTCTAGACGTGAGTGAAATATTCAAACCTATATTGGTGGACAGAGTAATCTTCAAATTGGTTAATAAGAATATGCTCAAGGACAAACATTTCGATGGAGAGCTTGGAGATATGCTGTTATCCGATTCAGGTAATAAATTGTTCTTGAGAGAATACGATAAAAGGTTGAAAAGAACGATCAAGCATAAAGGATTGGGTAAAAAAGTGTCTTACAAGAGATTGATAAGGTTGGAACTTTATAAATTAACCAAACATATTTTGGGTACGCAGGAATACGATCCCCTGGTGATGTGGTGGTGAAGATAGATGTATGTTGTTATAGTTTATGATATCAATGTTGCCAGGGTAGATAAAGTTAGGAAATTCTTGAAAACGTATCTGGAGTGGGTCCAGAATAGTGTATTAGAGGGCAATTTGACAAAATCTGAGTTGAGGAGAGTTAAAACAAAATTGAAGAAGATGACCAAACCTTCTGAGGATCACGTTTTAATGTACGAAGTTAGTACGAAAAAGTATATGAAACGTGAAGAGATCGGAGAGGGGAAAGGCGATACAGATACGATTATCTAGATCGTTTTTCGTGCTTCTTTATAAAAGGACTACGGAAAGTAGGAAACACGAAAATTGATTCTATTTTTAGAAAGATTTATTACATTTGTAGAAGTTGTATTTTTTAGGAAATATTGCCTGCATGGAGGTAGGAAAAAAAGACGTGAAAAGTAAACTCTAAATAACTCTCATACGCCCCATTTTGAGCTTGGTTCAAATCAGACCTTTGAGGGATTGAAATCCGCTTTACGAGCTGCGCTAGGTGTTACACCGAAGAGTTCAAATCAGACCTTTGAGGGATTGAAATGTGAAAATAGGATTGCAATCACGGGCTTGATATTCATGGTTCAAATCAGACCTTTGAGGGATTGAAATAATATTTTATCAGGGGCAAAATAAAGGTTAAGCCTTAGTTCAAATCAGACCTTTGAGGGATTGAAATGGGAGAGGTCGGAGAACATGAAGTCGATGATACGATGTTCAAATCAGACCTTTGAGGGATTGAAATCAGTTATCACACTGATAGCTATACCGGCTTGAACTCGTTCAAATCAGACCTTTGAGGGATT
>CAZFVW010000271.1:0-798 GCA_964522285.1 uncultured Thermoplasmata archaeon
AGTTTTTAACTCGTGAACCCGGGACCTTATTTAAAATATAAGAATAAGAATGATGGCGCCCCGGCCGGGATTTGAACCCGGGTCGCAGCCTCGACAGGGCCACATGATGGGCCACTACACTACCAGGGCTTTTCACTCACCAAACAATATGCTATATTAATAAATTACTACTCGAAATTGCAAAAAGTATTAAAATAGACGGTATTTTAATTTTACTTAGATGAATCCTTTGATCAGGTTGGTAAGGCCTTTGAACTGCATACTAGCAGCGGTCAGTGTACCGATAGTTATGCTGATACTGTTCGGACTGACGGAACCTTCTACAGAATTGATCATACACACCTTGCTGGGTATGGCAGTTGTCTCTTTCTTTACAGGGGGTGGCAACACGCTAAACGATTACGTGGATAGGGATGTGGATAAGATCAACCACCCGGAAAGACCCATCCCCCGCAATAATATATCGCCGAAGGCGGCACTCTATTTCTCGGTATCACTTTTCGCGGTTTCACTCACATCCTCGCTCTTCCTCCCGCGGTTCTTACCGCAGCTCATAGTTCTACTCAGCATAACCTTGATGATCTCTTATGAATTAGGTGTGAAACATAAAGGACTGGCTGGGAATTTTGTCATATCTTGGCTCACTGGATCTCTTTTCGTATTCGCAGGTGCGATCTACGGAGAGATCTTCCTTCCGCTGATCTTAGGTGTTCTGGCAGGATTATCGACCATGGGTAGGGAGATAATCAAAGATATCCAGGATATGAAAGGTGATATGGATAGAGAAACCTTCCCGAT
>CAZFVW010000271.1:808-1812 GCA_964522285.1 uncultured Thermoplasmata archaeon
ATGAAAGTTGGATTAAAGAATGCGAAGATATCTATAGCTATATTCATCTTGGCAGCTGTCTCGCTTTCACCTCTCCCTTACATATTCGGATCTTTCTCATTCGGCTATTTAGCGGTGGTTTTGGTGGCGGATATAATATTTATATACTCGCTCACTTTCATTGATGAACCAAAGAGATCACAGAAGATGATCAAATTAGCTATGATGACAGCTTTGATAGCCTTCGTTTCTGGAGGAATATTATGAAAGTTATGGATTACATCACAAGTAGGATAAAAGAAGGAACGCTTCACATGGGTCTCATTGATCCCGACGAACAGGATCCTGCAGATGCGGGAACCCTAGCTTACGAACTAGAGGAATTAGGTACCGATGCGATCATGGTAGGAGGATCGACAGGTGTTACTCAAGAGAACATGGATATGACTATCGATGAGATACAAAGCAGTGTTGAGATACCTGTTATCATATTCCCAACAGCCGCTAAAGCCTTATCTGGCAAAGCCGACGCCATCTACTTCATGAGCATGCTAAATTCTCAGGATATCAATAAAATAATCGGTGAACAGGTCCTCGGAGCACCTTATGTGAAGAAAACGGGAATAGAAACGATACCTATGGGCTATGTTATCGTAGAGCCAGGTATGACCGTAGGCGAAGTTGGAAAAGCAGATCCGATACCCCGAGATCAACCTAATACAGCCGTCAACTACGCACTTGCAGCACAATATCTGGGCATGAAGATAATCTATTTCGAAGCCGGGTCTGGAGCACCTGACCCCGTACCTGCTGACATGGTGAAGAAGGTGAAAGAAAATGTAGATATCCCTGTGATAGTCGGAGGAGGTATCAGAAAACCTGAGCAGGCTAAGAGATTAAAAGAGGCAGGGGCGGATATCATTGTAACTGGAACGGTCATCGAAGAATCAGAAATGGTACATAAAGATTTAAAGAATTTAATCTCGGCGATCAAAAGATGAATGAAAAAAGAGAGGATGAGGAGT
>CAZFVW010000272.1:0-1804 GCA_964522285.1 uncultured Thermoplasmata archaeon
GGAAATCACGTGATAGAGATCCCCTTATCTCGTTCCGCGGGTCTACGTATAATTCTCTCAGTTCACTTGAATTCAAAACTTCCTCCTCGTAGGTGTACTCGTAGACCTCGTGCACGGAGTTGATCTCGATATACGATGAATTTCGATATACCATATTGAAACTGTCGTGGATCAGTTCGCCCGCGCTATCGGACCTGGTTTTCGTTAAAGAAGTATTTGAAGGTGATGAAGCCGTCGCCGCATGGGTAGAGATAGAAGATACAACCAGTATCGATATCACCAGCAGCAGAGGTATCAGCGATTTGTAATACATACCATGTTTATCGTCCTTTTTCCTCCTTTTTTTCTTGATCTTCCTCTTTTTTAAGGGTATTTTCTTCTTCGGTTCTTTCTTTTGCTTCTTTTCGACGGGTTCCTTCTTGACCGGTTTACTCCTCTGCTTATTGATTTTCGCTAGAGCACTTATCGTATTGGCCAGAAGTTCCGGTTTTTTCACCCCATAGAGGATACAAAGGACCTTATCTCGGCTCCTTTTCCCTTTGTAGAACGTGGTCACGATGTTCCCGTACCCCATCCTATTCGAAACGAAGTCCTGGATTATCTTGATATTCTTAAGGTATTTGAGCGGATAGTAGGACGAGTTCTCCAGTTTGTGAGTATCCAGCTTTATTATCCGTTCATTGGTGATCAAAACTCTCTTACCCGCGTCCTGATAGAAGAGGACCGCCGTGGCGATACCGTATATTATGAGGAGGATACTGAATCCCTGAGAGATGAAATCCAGTAGAACATCCCAATCTATTATATTGAACTGGGGAACTAGAAACGCGATGGAGACGAGAACTATCGAAAGACCCGACGCCTTGAGTGGTGAAGTTTCCAGCGATAGGATATCCCCAAATCGTATCAGTATCCCGCCTATCAGTAGCATCATGAAGAGGAAGAGGATGGTTATCAGGGAAAAGGGAAGACCCATGAAACTCTCCCAGAAATTCCTAGGATAGGTGGCCCGGATATAGTTCTGTAGAGTCATCAACCCGGAAATCGAAATACCTATGACGAAAAGGGTGATCCATGTGTGTTCTAGGAAGACCCTCCAACCGTTCGGGTCGAAAAGATGTTTGCTGAATATATGGATGGTCACGATGATAAAAACAAGAGGCATCAGGAGGGGGAGCATGCTTATGAGATCTCCTGTGAACCCTTCTGTGACGAATAAGAATGTGAACAGCCCCGTTGCAACGGCCAATATGGAAGCTATCGAGATCTTGACATAATACCCTGGATGTGATGTCGTATCACCCATTATCGTTTCGTGTTCCTTGAAATTTATCTTGAGTTCGATCTTGGCTCCGGCGGTCGAGGGTCTTTCTGCCATCTGCTGGAAAGCCCTCTTCTCTTCAGTGATGATCTTGTTCAATGCAGCACCGATCACTACCAGAGGGAGAAGGAAAAGACCTATCAAACCAGCATACCCCATCAGGTCGGGTGAACTCAGGACACCGAAGATCGTCAGTAGATTTATGATCGCTATACTGGATGAAGTGATTGCGATAAGAGAAACTAAGATCCTGGTTCCTAAGGTGCTTTCTTTAGCCAAATATGCCGACCGCCTTGTACGTTCAAATCAATTAATAAGTTATTATCAAGAAGTTAGATTGATGATCGCTTCCGCCAATTCTCCGTCTGCTTCCTCTAATGCTTTCTTCGCTTCTTCTTTAGAGACTCCGGCCCTTTCAGCAACCATATTTATATCTTCATCGGGTATCAGAACCTGGCCTTCTAGGGCCTCTTCTCTCGGTTC
>CAZFVW010000273.1:0-1802 GCA_964522285.1 uncultured Thermoplasmata archaeon
GCATTGATCCTGTAGTAATAGGTGACTTCGTTCTCGACCTGGGTGTCCCTGTAACTGAATGTTCGGTGGTCCACAGTCTTGAACAGATTGATTTCATCAACACTTGTCCCTTTGTATATCCTGTAGCCTATTATCTCATCCCCTCCATCATTTTCCGGTTCTCTCCATGACAGCAGGACCACAGAATCCGCTGGTCTGCACTCGAAATTTGCTGGGGTCGACATCTCACCGTAAACTTTTACCTCTTTGACGAGGATATCGGTCAAGCCACCGGTATCTTTGACTTCTAATCTTACTTCGTAGTTTCCAGGTTCAAAGAATTTCTTTGTCGTTCTACTCATGGTCAACCAGGGTGTGTCATAATTCCCATCGTAGGTCCAGTCCCATCTGAACTGCAGCTGTGTTATATCATCCTCTAGATCGTAGCTGTTAGAGGCGTCGAAGACGAAGGTGGTGGTTGTATTACCCTGCAGGGGATCAACGGTAAAAGAAGCTTCAGGTCTGTTATTCTCGATCTGGTTATAAGGCTCAACACGGGGATATTTGTCGATGCTGTCACCTCCCGCTATATGATATGAATCGTCGATGAAACCATCGCTGCCCGGTTTATCCTGAAGGGTACCAGACATCTCATCCGGCCCCGTATAGTTCGACCAGTAATTGCCCCCAGAGGGATAAGTTTTCCACCATATATTGTCCCCGTCATCGAAGGCATCCTTGTAGTTATCGATGAAGTCGTTCCGGTAGATATGATTCAATTCACAGCTGTATAGAGTGACACCCGCCTTGAATTCCGACCCCATAACGATATTTCTGTAGATATCGTTTGAATTACTCCAAGTAGCTAGATAAATACCGCTTGAGTAAGATCTTATGATCGTATTGTTCACTATGATATTGTAGTTCGACCCAACTTCTAGATAGACCCCTTTGCCGGTATCATAGATATAGTTATCATTTATCACATTATTTTTTGACCCCCTTAAGTGGAAACCGAAGGATTGGTCGGATAGAGAGTTACCTTCCATAAGATTATCATCAGAATAATATACGGTGATACCACCGTGAGAGTTTGATCCGATAGTGTTACTGCGTATAATATTTTCAGATGTGTACTCCAAGGTCAAAGCGTCCTGATAACTATGATGTATATGGTTGTTCTGGATCGTATTTCCAGTCAATGTATTTTGAAGCTCTCCTTCGATATTCAAGCCAAATATATTGTATGATATGATGTTATTTTTATATGTACAACCGTTCGCGTTCTTCTGAACAATACCATGATAACCACTTTTTATCGTGAATCCATCTATCTCTACATAATCTGCTCCCACGCTGAAAACGTTTCCCCCTTCCCCTTCAATGACAGTATCTGCTGGGTCACCTGAGGAGGACTTGATCGTCAAAGTTTTGTTAACCAAGACCTCTTCATAATATATGCCTGTACTTACCGATATGGTATCTCCACTTTCAGCGAAGTTCACCGCAGATTGAATAGTTTGATAATCCCCTGGAACATCTATTATCGTTCCATCATCTTTTTCGGATACTACTATGAATGGAATCACATTAATAGATACAACTCCAGAAAATAAGATAACTGCTATCAGGACGGATGTTCCTTTTTTCATATTCACACGCTCCCATCTTCCCTAACCCTACCACCTAAGCATAGAAGGTCGAGGAATTTACTATAAAATAACCGATTTTAAAATAGATAAACTTTGCTATTTTCTATATCTATGATCGTATAAATGAAGGAGGTCTCTTATGATGTCTGGCTTATAAAAATTCTTAGATCG
>CAZFVW010000274.1:0-1791 GCA_964522285.1 uncultured Thermoplasmata archaeon
TCTACGACCACGCCTAGTTTCGCTAGTTTACTAACGGGCATGTATCCCCCACATCACGGTATACTTTCTCTTTCCGGTTTCAAGATCAACAATAGGATAGAATTATTAGCTGATATATTCAAAGAAAATGGGTACAATACCTACGCTGAAGTAACGGGACCCCTTCTTCCAGTTTTCGGTATAGAAAGAGGATTTGATAACTATCACTGTAGGGAGCCGGAGGAAGGAGTAGATTCTGAATGGTACGAGAAATTAGTCGATCGTTTTTCCAATGATGAGCTCGAAGAGCCTTGGTTCATGCTTCTACATATTTTCGACCTCCATACCGGTCCAGAACTAGATCTAGAGAAAGTAGAAGGGGGTAAAAATTCGTATGAAAAAGCTTTGATGTACATAGATTCTAGATTAAAAGAACTGGTTGATAGTATAGACCTGAAAGATACTCTCTTGATATTCCACGCTGATCACGGTGAAAAGTATATAGAAAATAGGTTCCAGGAAGCATTGAGTAAGATCAAAACGAAGGTCAGATATCTAAAGATGAGATTCAACATGGACGCACCCGAGACCAATCCACAGGTCGGTCATGGTTTTCATGTTTATGATTATCTCGTAAGGATACCTCTTATCTTCGTTAACGAGGATATATTTGCTAAAGGTGAAAAGTATTCTAAGCAGGTAAGACAGATTGATATCACTCCTACGATAGTAGATAGTTTAGGACTCGATCATAAAGGGAGGATGGACGGTAGATCCGTAATGGATATCATCGAAGGGAAAGAGGATGAAGAAAGGTTAGCTTACATGGTCGCCTGTGGTGCAGTATTAGACGATAAAAAATATTGGAGAAAAGGTGTCCGATCCGAGAGATACAAGTACATCTGGGCACCTTATAATGACAAGATAAAAGACGAGCTTTACGATCTTGATAATGATCCTAAAGAAAAGAAGAACATAATATCAAAAAATAAAGATATAGCGAACAGATTAAAACGCTACGCTGAAAAGATCGAAGGTGATCTTTGAATAATCTAAGGTGATCAGATTGGCAAAAACGATAATCCTCGGGATAGACGGAGCTACTTTTGATGTATTGGATCCATTGATGGATAAATTTTTGATCCCTAACATAGCAGAATTATATGAAGATGGGACAACAACTGAACTAAGGTCGGTATATCCCCCTATCACAGCACCCGCCTGGACGAGCCTAGCTACGGGTAAGAATCCAGGTAAGACCGGGGTTTACGATTTTAGAAATCGGAGAGATCTTGATACTTATGAATTGAAATCCATTAATTCCCAGACATTCAGAAGGTCAACACCGTTCTGGGATATCTTGAGTGATAATAAAAACAGAATAGGGATCTACAATTATCCCTTCCTTTACCCCCCATACAAGATAAACGGTTTCATGACTAGTGGTACCGGTAGTGGACCTGAGCAGGAGATAACATATCCAAAAAATCTAAAGACTAAGTTGAAAAAGGTGAGCGGAGGAAAATACGAGATCCAGATATTGTACACACATAAGAAATACAAGGACAACTTGGATCTGTTCAAAAAAGACGCTTTCGATATCTTGAAAAGCAATAAAGCCCACTTGAACTACCTGCTGGAAAAGGATATGGATCTGTACACCATCGTTATAAATGTGTCAGATTTCACCCAGCACTACATGTGGGGTAAGATACACGAGGGAGTACTTACGGATGCTGACAACGAGCATAAAAAAGCATTTATTGAGATATGGAAAAGGATCGATGGTCTTGTGGGTTTCATTGTGGATTA
>CAZFVW010000275.1:0-1758 GCA_964522285.1 uncultured Thermoplasmata archaeon
AGTAATTCGCGCCAAGGTTCTTTACGTTGACCGATGTTCCACGAGATTATCTTAACCATTTAAACACGGAGTGCATAGTGATAGAATTTTATAATATTTCTGTTTATAAGCCGTTATAAAAGCCAATATTGTTAATAAAAATTGTTTTTTCATTTCAAAAACACCAGCATCGCTCCTGCAACCGCTTAAATCTCTTCTCAGCCACTCCTTCGACTTCCCTCAACTCTTCCATATCAAAGTACGGTCTTCCCTCCATCACCCTCTCGAACATCACAGGTCCGAATCCATCGATCTTGGTCAACTCTTCTTCCGAGATAATATTGATCTCCTTTTGTAGATGCTGCCATTCCTCTTCATCTTTCCAGATCTTGTCATCTTTAAGGGCTTTTTGATGTGCTTCCCAGGGTTCGAGTCCTTCAGCTCTGTATTTGATCTCGTTGAGTTCGTGGTATAAGATGTATTTCTCGTAGGGTTTGAACTTCTCCGTGAGCCAGATCTCGTTCAACGGGACACCGTAATCGTCCGCGATAGGACATTTGATCTCTTTTCCTTTGTATTCTACGCGGTAGAAGGCCATGTGTTTGGATACTAGATGATGGGGTTTGTAGGCTATGGTGTAGCCGAGGGATTCCAATTCTTTTCGAGGATTTGGTTGGTCAGTCATGATTGGTGATTTATAGTATGTAAAGGGATTAAATGATTTATGGAACTCCATCTTGGATCATATCGTAGAATCTACGATCGGTTTTCTTCAGCCATGATAAGTAGACCGCTTTTATCGCCTCATCGTCCAGCATACCTCTTTCGATATCAATCTTTGACCCGTCTTTCAACCTGATAACCCAAGGATCTGTTGGAGAGCAATCTAGAATGAATTCCCATCTAAATTCATGCATTTTGTCTTTCTTAAGCATCTTCAAAGTATCTTGGTTGATTTCAAATTTAACGGGTGCGTTCCGGTACTTTCTGTATTCTACAGTATACAAAAACAACAATGTACCACTCACCCCGATAGCTCCCGCAAAAAGAACTACGTAAATCTTCCAGAAAAAGAATACTAAGAACGAAAAACCGTATCCGAATATAGCTAAAAACTGTAGTGATCTTCGTTTAGTAAATTCATTTTTGATCTGTGTCTGGTTTTTGATTATATTATCAAATTCTATATTCGATGGTTCAATATCGAAAACGATATCTACATTCAAATTTTTTAGAGTCTTTAGAACTTTATGAAGGTTGTAGATGTCCTTTTTCCAAAGCTTGACTGGGTCTTTCTTATTTTTTAGGAAAATAGAGATATATTCGTTCAAATTTTCAAAATTGGGTTTTATTTTCTCTATATCTTTAAACTTGATGGTTTTTTCACCTTTAGGTGTGGACTTTACTAATGGGAATCTTATGCTGTCATTATATATCTTCACCTCTGATTGATTGATATAATAAGAAAGGTGTAGGTATAATATCAATACGCCAAATCCAATTATCCCCAAACCAAAGAAGAGAGCTACTCTAAAATCATATTTGGTATTCGGTGGTGACAATATCATAAATATGAGGAAAAAGCCCATCAATATAGCGATAAACATCAATGTTATAACGGGTAACAGATCTTTTTTTCTATAATCCCACAGTTCATCTTTCCAGCTTTCAATTTCACCTTCATCATAAACTGGTGATTTGTTGGTTTCAGATTCGTTATCTTCGATAATCTCACCTTTTTAGTTGAAATGCTGAGATATGTATAAAAATGCGGTTACT
>CAZFVW010000276.1:0-1750 GCA_964522285.1 uncultured Thermoplasmata archaeon
TTTCGGTGTATCCCCACCGGTCGGTTTCGTGTTCCTCTGGGTTCTCTGGCTTGTAGCGGGCTGAAACAAATAAAACAAGCTTATTGTTTACATTTTTAAAAACAATACTTCCAATCCTTAGACTCTTATTATCTGCAGCAGTATCCAAGAGAATTTCTTCAGAAAGACCTTTAGCAGGACTATAAAGATCGCCCAAGGTCTTACCGTCTGAGTAATTTCCAAGATAGTCCTGTACATCTAAATTTATCCGCCCTCGAGATATAGTTAAATGTATCATTTGCTCCGCTAATTTGGATAGAAGATTGTGGGATATATCTGATTTTTCAGTTTGGATATCGTAAAAATCAATCTTTTTGTTCGATTTTATACTTTCTTTTATTTCTCGAATTATTTCATCTGCTGTTTCTTTATTATCTTGAGAAGAAGTTGTAAACTTGGCTTGATGAATAGGTAGCTGGCTAAAATATTGTTTAGTGCAGGTAATGTATCCTCCACGGAAGTAATTGCTGATCGACCTTAGATATAGAAACAGTAAAGATGAATTTATGATTGCTAAGACATAGTTTGGAGAATATTCGAATTCATCTTTTAAAGATATGGCAAATCCACCACTAGCTAAAAGTGCGTAATCATTTTGGGGTTTGGGGAATGGTGCAAAAGAAGGTTTTTCTGCCAATAAAGGGATTATCATATCTGCTTCTTTGTGAACTTTAAGGTTTCTTGGAGCACTATATCCGTACCATAGGGAAAAATCTGCACGATTTTCTAGATCGGTTTTATGTTGTTTCAAATATTTCCACGTATTAGGATAATGTTCTGCGAAAGTTTTTTCTGAAATTAGATTGCTATTTTCGTCATACGGCCAAATGAGTTTTTTCTTGTTATCTGGAGTGAAACTATATTTTCCAAAATTTGTAGAGTGTATTGGCGTCCTTAATAACTCGGTTTCAATCAAAAACGGTTCTTCTTCAACCGAAGAAGTGCATAACGTTAAGCTTTCTCTTTTCTCTTCTTCATTCACAATAAATATATCATCATCACCTGTACTTGTCCCTCTTCCAATAGATTTTGTGATATCACCTAAGAGTATAGATTTACGTTCGACTTTACTAAACAAAGATTTGAGCATGTCACTATGGAAGTTCCAAGGTTCTGCAGAGAGTGATGAATTGTCAAAAAGACCCTTTTTCCAGTTATCAGATAGTTGTTCTTTCCTAAACAGACTTGCAGGATTACCCTCGTCTACAAGTTTCCAGTAAGTAAATGAATGGTCTCGTTCATCAGCCTGGAGAAATAGAATGGATGTATAGGTTGTTGCAGAATCTATGAAAACTTGGTTTGATCCAAAATCGATTATCCCTGCTACCTGTCGCTGTTCTGATAACAACCTTCGTATTTCTTGACCGTAATCAACTCGGAACATTTTATTTGGCAAAATGAACCCAAATCTACCATATATGTCCAAGAACTTCATCCCCCGTTCTACAAAGAGAACATAGATATCGTAATTACCTATCGCTGTTGTATACCTAGATTTGTAGTATGATTTTTCGTCTCTGCTTAATTGCTGTATGCTCACATAAGGTGGATTTCCCATCACCACATTGAATCCGGCATCTTCTTTCTTTTCCTCACCTTCATCATCATAAAATGTTTCCGGATATGCCAGTTTCCAATGGAAGAAGTTCTTCTCCTCGGCCAATTCCTGCGCTTCCTTAAACCATTCCTCACCCTCTATCTTATCCCACGA
>CAZFVW010000277.1:0-1703 GCA_964522285.1 uncultured Thermoplasmata archaeon
AGAAGTTCGACCCCAACGAGTACGCACACATATCTGCTTTCAACAGAGACCCGGAGAAGTGCTGGGAACTGTTCAAACTGCAGATAGAAGAGATCTCGAAAGCCGAGTCTAATGCAGGGCACGAAGCTCTTGTCGGTCTGGAATCCGCGGGGTTGAAAGCTGTGATCACCCAGAACGTCGATGGCTTACACGGTAAAGCTGGTAGTAATGATGTGGTGGAGCTTCACGGTTCTCTGTCAAGGTTGGTCTGCCCCGATTGTGGACAGATGTATGAAACCGAAGAAAAGAAAGATATCATCTACAGTGGAGATATACCTCGCTGTGATTGTGGAAAGATAACAAGGCCGGATGTAGTCATGTTCGGCGAGATGCTTCCCATGGACGCAGTGGATAGGGCTAGAGAGCTGTCGCAGGAAGCCGACATCATGATGGTCGTAGGGACTTCCGCCGTGGTGCAGCCGGCTGCCTCACTTCCGATACTGGCTAAAAGGAACGGTGCGGATATCATCGAGATCAATATCGAGAGAACGCCTCTCACCGACAACTTCACGGATCACTTTATCAAGGGGAAAGCAGGGGATGTATTGTCCAAGATAGTAAAAAATATAAACGGATAAGCCTTGAGAGCTCTGCTCGATGGGTATCTGGAAAGGCTTTAGGCTTTCCAGTAAACCAACGGGTCAGATATATCTGAGGAAGAAAAGATGAAAATCGGGATGTTCACAGACACGTACCTCCCGGCCATGGATGGGGTGGTCAACTCGATCATCCAGTTCCGGAAAAGTCTGGAACAGCAGGGCCACGAGGTCTTCGTTTTCGCCCCTGGTAAGGAGGATAGGATAGACCCCGATGACGATCACGTCTTCCGATTCAAGTCCAAGTCATTCAAGATGTATCCCGATTACAGGATGGCCTTTTATCCCAACAACAGGTGCCACGACCTGGTTCACGAGTGTGATCTAGATGTGATCCACAACCACGCCGTTGCGTTCATGGGCATCAAGGCCATGATAGCTTCTAAATTGCTGGAGGTGCCATGCGTGTTCAACTTTCACACCTGGGTTACCGATGCACTTCACTACTATCCAGTGAACCTTCATGAAGACCTGCTTACGAAATTGACATGGGTATACTTGAAATATCTGTTGAGGAGGAGCGACGCGGTCATAGCTCCGAGTAATCAGACTCTGGATGAACTGAAAGATATATGTCCGAAGATGTGCTATTCAAAGGCCATCGCACCGGGCGTGGATACCCACAGGTACAATTCAGGCATCGACGGGAGTTCCATAATAGAAAAGTGGGGTTTGGAGGATTCCGAAATCCTACTGCACGTGGGAAGGATATCTAAAGAGAAGAACCTCGATCTTATACTAGATGCTCTACCGACGATAAAAAAGAGGAACGGCGATGTCAAACTGGTCGTAGTGGGAGCTGGACCTGCGAAAGGATACTATAGAAAACACGTCAAAAAGAAGGGTCTAGAAGATACGGTTATATTCACAGGATTCGTTCCTGAAGACGACCTTCCGAAGTACTACGCTGCAGCGGATACCTTCGTCATATCATCGAAGTTCGAAACGTTGGGCATAGTGATAATGGAGGCGTTGGCTACGGGAACTGTAGTAGCCGGGATAGATTTCGGCGTGATTCCAGAGATAATCAAAGAGGGTGAGAACGGGTTCCTCTTCAAAGACGATAAG
>CAZFVW010000278.1:0-1677 GCA_964522285.1 uncultured Thermoplasmata archaeon
GGCGTCGACTGTGAGATGACCAACGTCCGTTATATTCATGATGTGGAACACTTCGTATCCCTTCCACGTGAGATATCTGTTCAGGATATCCCAGGCGCTGTACGTCTTGGCGTTGCCCACGTGCATGTCTTCGTAGATGGTCTGGCCGCAGGAATATATGCGTACCAGGTCGTCTTCCAGTGGTTCGAATTCTTCCTTCTCGTTGGTCAGGGAGTTGTAGAGTTTTAGGGTCATGTTCAAGGATGGAAGTCCCCGAAAATATTTGAAAGTTGTGATGAGCGCTATTTTGTTAAAAAATCGGAGTAAAGAGTATCTGTTGTAAAGAGCAGTTGTGGTCAAATTAGTAAAGTGTGTTTGTAGTAAAGAGTAAATGTGGTTGAGATAGTGAAGTGAAATTGTAGTGAATTAAAAACCTACGAAAAGTATTTGTATTCAGATTTTCCTTATTTATCATCCGGAGATGGTATAAGGAGGAGAACTAGTGGTCCCAGGAAGGTATTTGTTCTTTTTCTAGTTCTATCTATCTTGTTTAGTTTTGTTAGTCCGTTTCTCATCTATGACGGTTCGGAAGGAGATATAGAACTTGCATCTTCGGGGGAAATTACAACTTCCAGAGGATCAGATAATTACCTCACCGCAGCGATGAAAAGCCAGATAGAGGATCTGAACCCGTTGAGGATGAAGGATAGGTGGAGTCAGATGGCGGCTAAAGAACCCATCTATGAATCATTGAGTCTTGATCACGAGGACACTAAAAAGATCATACCTTGGATAGCTAAAGACTGGAGTCCTATAGACGAAAGCGGAGTGGACGATTATGATCCAAGTGGAGATTATGTGGACCCCGATAACCAAACCGCAGCCAACGAAGATATACCCAGCGATGATCTGGAAGTTATAGTTCGTATAAGGAAGAATATCACATTCCATCGTTCTGAAAACTGGTACAATTCTGAGGAGAGCTGGGATTCCCCTTACTCAGATTACTCACTGGATGGAGAGTTGATGGAAGATGTTACCGCGCACGATATAGTTTTCAGTGCCGAGATGCTCCAATGGGATGCTCCTCTTTACCGCTCGAAATTCTTACCGTTAGATCAGGCACCACTGGGCAACGAATCAGATATCTCAGACCCGAACTGGGTCATCAACAGTGGGAATGGGATGTACAGAGGCATTCAGTTGATAGACAATTATACAGTGAAATTCGATCTGTCTGAACCATACTCTATGTTCTATGTTCACTCTTTTCCGTTAGTTATGTCTATGAAAGTTTGGCAGGATCACACTTTATTGAATTCAGGGGAGGATAATGCACTGAATTGGAGCTGTGGTCAGGGTGGGACCATAGAAGATCAGAAAAGATCATTGGTCGGAACGGGTCCTTTCATGTGGACTCAATGGGATAAAGGTACCTATATAAAATTAGATAAGAATCCACATTATTTTGCTGATGGGACCCGTGATCAAGATAAGGTAGAAGGGGTCAGCATGAAGAACGTGGATCTGGCACCTATGTTTGAAGGCTTAGAGCTTATTGTACGATCACCATATTTTGCTGGTATCCCACCGCTATATCAATTTGAGGAGGATGTCATCCCTTACGCCATGGATGCAGGCATGATTGCTGATTTTAAAATGAATAATCACACTGACATCATGAAAACACCGGACTTC
>CAZFVW010000279.1:0-1664 GCA_964522285.1 uncultured Thermoplasmata archaeon
AATATCTTCTTCTTATGGGGTGTCATGACTTTCACTTCAGGCTATATATTCTACCTCTTCGTCACAGAGAGCCTCGAAGAACCGAAGAAAGATTCCATGCTCAACCGATTCAAGATAGGCCTGAAATCTTTCAAGGAAAAAGATACGGTCTTCCTCTTCATCGTCAACCTCATAATTTCGTTCGCGTGGATCGGGATGCTATCGTGGTTCCCCACTTACATACAAGAGACCAAGAATTTCGGAGCGGAAACTGCAGGTATCCTCTTCTCGATAGTTTTACTAGGCGGTATCTTACTCAAACCGGTCATCGGACACCTCTCAGACAGTTTCAATAAACTCTGGATCATGTTGGGTTTGACGTTGATGGCATCTCTCTCGCTTTTCTTACTAACTATCACATATTCGTTCTACGCTCTCGTGGTAGTTTCGTTCATGATCGCTCAAACAAGCGCTTTTTATCCTGTGAGAACATCCTTCCTCATGGAAAACTGGTACTCGGAAACAGCCGGAACGAAGTTCGGTGTCTTCCGCTCGGGAATAATCCTGCTCGGCAGCCCGATCTCTGCCTTTATCGGATGGTCCGCTTCGACTTACAGCTTCGACCTCTCGATCTTGTTAGTTTCCGCCGCTCTGTTCTTCGGCTCTATATTGATTATAATAAAGATAATAGCGGCTTCATCCCTTCTGCTCTACTGAAATGTAAAAACCCAGATATCAAAGATAACGTTCACAAAGAGGTATATAGAGGAGTAAAAATCTCGTCCCTCGGATGTTCTTCCGATTTGACTTCCATTAATAATAAATAACAATATGTGATGAGTTCATAAGGAGAGTGTGAAAAATATGAGGATGTCTTTCAAGATAGGTAAGATATATGGGATCCCGATCAGACTTCATTTTACCCTGATATTCATAGTCGCGTTCATAGCCTGGTCTGTTGGCTCAAATGTTCTACTTCTCGCTGAAACGCTGGGCATACCCGCACCTGAGATACAGGCCGGTCTACAGAGTTATCTCCTTGGTGTGGTGATAGCGGTCGGTCTTTTCGTCAGCATCCTGATCCACGAGTTGGCCCATTCGATAGTCAGTATAAAGAACGGTATCGAAGTAGACGAGATATCTCTATGGCTTTTCGGAGGAGTCTCCCAGATAAAAGAGATCTCGAAGGATTCTAATCTGGAGATAAAGATAAGCGCCGTAGGTCCTCTATCCAGTATAGCTATAGGCGCGCTGGCTTTTTTCGGGGGAAAGTTCGCTGTCAACGATATCCTGGTCTTCACCCTACTTTACCTCAGCTTCATCAATTTTTTCCTAGCTGGCTTCAACCTGATCCCCGCTTTCCCCATGGACGGAGGTAGGATCCTCAGAGCCATACTAGCTAAAAGACAAAACTATGTAAAAGCAACCAAGAACGCAGCTACCGTGGGAAAGATATTCGCGGTGATCTTCGGTATCGTCGGCTTCTTCGTCAATATATTCTTGATACTTATCGCCTTCTTCATATACATGGCCGCTTCCCAGGAATCACAGAACGTTTTGGTCGATTACATGCTCAGTAAGGTGTCTATAAGATCTATCATGAGTCAAGAAGTGAAAACGGTAGACCCGAAGACCAGCATAAACGAATTCCTGAAGATGATCACGACCCATCAGCACACCGGGTT
>CAZFVW010000280.1:0-1630 GCA_964522285.1 uncultured Thermoplasmata archaeon
ATTCATGTACATTTGATTTATTGATGGCCTGCTTAGCTATACTGAGATCTCGATAGCCAGTTATCAATATCCTTACTGCATCGGGGCGTATCCCTTTGGCCTTTTTTAACAATTCTACACCTGTCATACCCGGCATCTTGTGATCGGATAATATCAGGTCATACTCGTTGTCTTCGATCTTTTCTAGAGCTTTCTGCCCATCGGATGCAGTATCTATCTCTGCTGAAAATTCTTCAGCCCTTTCTAGTGTCATCTTTAGGGACTTTCTTACGGTGTTCTCATCTTCTGCGATAAGTATCTTATAGCTTTTATTCTTCTCTAACATCGTTCGCCTCCAAAGGGATGCTTATAGTCACCTCGGTTCCCTCACCTTCGATGCATTCTATATCGATATTGCCATCGTGCTTCTTCACAATCCTATAACTGACACTTAAACCCAGCCCTGTACTTTTATCTTTTGTCGTAAAGAATGGATCAAATATTTTGTTCTTCACATCATCGGCTATACCACCGCCCTCATCTTTGATCTTTACGAATACCGTTTGGTCTTCAGCCCATGTTTTTATTTCGATAGTACCTTTTTCCATGGACTCAAGAGCATTATAGATAACATTTATGAAGGCCTGGTTCAGTTCTCCGGGATTACATTTCACATCGGGAATATCCCCAAGATCTTTCTTTACTTCGATATCTTCCCTGAACTCGTTTGCCAGCAGTGTTAAAGTGGACCTTATATTTTCATTTAGATCTGTTTTTGCCTCGGTGCCTATATCTGCAGATACAAATTTTCTTAATGTTTCGGTTATGTTTGTTATCCTGTTTATACCTTCTATATTCATCTCCATATGGCTATCTATACCATCTAGTAATTCAGAGATTTCATCGTCTTTACATATCTCTCTAAGTTCTTGTAAATCATCCTGGATGAATCCTATGCTGGACCTCATGTATCCAAGAGGATTATTGATCTCGTGAGCCACTCCGGAGACCAATCGGCCTAAGGAAGCCATCTTTTCCGATTGTATCATCTCCTGAGTCTCCCTCTTATATCTTTCAAGCTTTTCAGAGTATTCTTCCAGCTCCCCCCGGATATTATTTTTTTCAGTGATGTCACGGATCTGGTGGATCGTATATCCGCCGTCTTTTTCTGAAAGAGGAAAGGATTTTACTAAAAGATACTTGTCTTTTTTTGGGAAGTAAATTTCCCTTTCATCATCTGATTTCCTGCTGGACAGGGTACACTTTTGGTCCTCTTCTTTTTGATCTATCTCGAATAAATCGCTGCAGGTGCTGCCCTCTATCTTTTCTAGGCTCAACTCTAAGAAATCCTCAAGCGCTCTATTAGCTTTGATTATCTTGTGTTCCTCATCTACTATCAAGATCATATCCTCAAGAGAATCAAAAACCGGTTTCCATAGATCTTCCAAAAGTTCATCATTATTCATACAGATAATAGAAGTGAAGCATCCTTTAAAAAATATTCTATCTGAAGAGGAGTTTAAAGTCAGATCAAGTCTAGATGAGAAAATCTTTAGCCTATCAATAGAGTGATTCGTAGATGATGGTAAGGGCATTCCAGACAAGATCAAAGAGAAGATATTCGAAAGAGGTTTCGCGAAAGGTGAAAACT
>CAZFVW010000281.1:0-1614 GCA_964522285.1 uncultured Thermoplasmata archaeon
CAACTTGTGAGTCGTAAAATCCTAAACTATGCCCAAAAAGGAGCATACCTACAGCACCGGACATAGCCGCTATTGTTCTGTGAATACGCTTAGATACCATCCCATAATAAGAGATGGCGAATATCACTATTGCACCTATAGCTTCGGTTCTCACCTTAATCACGAACAGTCAATTTTATACTAAATAAATTAAAGATCAGGAAAGGTGTTCTATTTTTCGTACACTATGCAGTCGACTGGACAGGCATCCTGACAGCTGAAGCATGTGATGCATTCTTTGTTGTAGATTTTCCTTTTTCCGGAGTCCAAAGTTTCTATCGTGTCTGCAGGACACACACTCTGACATCTTCCACATCCGATACATTCGTCTGTATCCACTTTCATCATGTATCTCGAGGGTTTGGAAGAAAGACTAAGTATAGCACCGTACGGGCATAGATACTTGTGAAAGAGCTCCTCATCGAAGACCGTAAGGAAAGCCACTCCGATCACTGTTATGATAAGCACGTTCGGGAATGGCAACCGCACACCGATAAATTTGAGCATCACCATGCTCCCGAAGAAGAAGAGCACGATAGAGTATCGTAATATTTTCGATCTCAACATATCAGGAACATCCAGAGAGCCAACAGATAATTTATCTTTCAACCAATTGATCGGTCTCGCCATGGTATCCATCGGACATATCCATCCGCAGTACAATCTTCCTAAACCGAGGGATGCAGCAACGCCTATTATAAATACGACGATCCACAACTGCAAGTTCCCCATATATAACAGAAAGAGAAACAATGTCAAAAAGAGGAGCTGGCTCATGATCCTAAGGTACTTTTTTGATTTCATATCTCTTCACCTTTTTTCAAGATTTTAAATAAGGTTTCTATAACGGTGTCAGTTTTATCAGATAAAGGATAAGAAAAATCTTCGTGCCTCCACTTCAATACTGCCATCCGGATGGCTCCCATATAAAGTTCCACAAAGATTTCGGGATTCACATCCTTTGAAATACATCCATTCTCGATACCCCTCTCCACGATATTCATAAGTAATTCTTCGTTCTCTTCCTTGTGTTCATCGAACTGGTTTTTAACGGAGTCGTATTCTCTGAAGAGCTCATCTTGAAATAAAACGGCTGTAAAATCAGGGTTCTTTTCCAATATGCTGAATTTTTTTCTCATGATATGTTCTAAAATTTTTAATTCATCTTTTTCCTCTGTATGATCCATCTTTAGATAGCTTGCATCGAATATCCATGCTGCAAGTTGGTTGAGGAGATCTTCTTTATTTTCGAAATGTTTGTAGATGGCTGCCTCAGTAACTCCGACCTCCTCCGAGATCTTCCTGATGGTAAGTGCTGAATATCCTTTTTCTTGGATGATCTTCAATGTTGACTCAAGTATTGTCTTTTTTCTTTTTTCTGAAGGCAACCGTTTTCCTGCCATAGTTAGTTAACGTTTACTAACATATTTAAAAGTTATGCCCAAAGGGGTCCAGTAGAAAACCTCGCTTAGAAATTATTCCCTCATTCATAGCTCTGGTACAGCAGAACGATGACCGCCGTGGCCGCGAAAAGGTCGGGAAGGAAGGTGAACGGACCGAGTCCTACCCCGTGTC
>CAZFVW010000282.1:0-1574 GCA_964522285.1 uncultured Thermoplasmata archaeon
GCGGTGGAAACCCCTTTTTTCTTATAGAACTCACCAAACTGCTGATCGAGGAGGTTCACATCGAAAAGGTCGATGACACATGGGTTCAGAACGGTTTTCTAGACGAGATCCACATCCCGTCCAAGATATACGATGTTGTGATCAGAAGGTTGAACAGATTGATCAAGGAGCAGAAGGAGATCCTTGAATGTGCCAGTGTTGTAGGAGAAGAATTCGAAAGTAGGGTGGTTGGAGAAGTCACAGGTTTGAACCGAATAAAACTGCTGGAGAATCTCAGTGATATCGAGAAGACTCATAATCTGATCCACTCAGCCGGTAAAAAATATCGTTTTGATCATAAAAAGATAAGAGAGGTCCTTTACAGTGATATCAACCATGAACTGAAAGAAGAGTATCATAAGATAGTCGCCGAGAGTTACGAGTCACTACAGGATGGAAAAACAGAGATGGTAGAGAAGATTGCTCATCATTACGATATGGGTAAGGATGAACGTGCTGTACCTTTCCTCGATAAGGCGGCAAATAATGCTCAGGGAAGATACGCAAACCAAGAAGCGATCGAGCTGTATAAAAAATTACTGAGATACCCTGTTGAAAAGGGTCTAAAATATGATGTCCTAGAGAATTTAGCACATCTATACACGTTAACTGGGGAATTCAGCAGAGCTTTGAAAAATTATCGCTTGGTATTGGATCCATTACAAGAGAAAACTGATAAGATCAGACTTTACAGGAAGTTAGCTTCGGTCCATCAAAGCAAGGGTGATTTTCAAGAAGTTATAAAGCTCGCTGATAAAGGACTGTCATTCACCGAAAAAGACAACGAAGAGAAGTGTAAACTTTTCAACATAAAAGGTTGGGCCTTGATGAGAGCGGGAGAGTATAACAGATCTTTAGAGATATTCCAACAAGAGAAAGAGATCGCGGTTAACCTAGAGAATAAAGAAGAAAATGGCCAGGCTTACCACAATCTTGGTACGATAACCTGGTTCAAGGGCGATTATCAAAAGGCGGTAGGATACCTTTCGAAGGCTATCGATATAAGAGAGGAGATAGAGGATATAAAAGGACTATCAGATTCTCTTAATAACATGGGGACCGTTCACTATGACAGTGGTGACCTAGAAGCTTCCTTGAAATACCACGAAAAAAGTTTGGAGATCGAAGAAAAGATAGGGAACAAACGTGGTATAGCTATGTCTCTTAACAACATAGGAGTTATCTACAAGAACCGAGGAGAACTGAAAACGGCTTTGGAATACTACAAGAAAAGCTTGGATATCCGTAGCGAGATCGGAGATAAACAGGGTGTCACCTCAACGCTTTACAATATGGGTAGTTTATATCTTCATATGGGCGAACTCGAAAAAGCGATGGTGTACAGTATGAAAAGTCTCACCGAAGTTGAAAAGATCAACGAACAACAGGGTATTGCCATGGCTCTAGAAAAGATCGGAGAGATATACAAACTCAGAGGAGAACTAGACGAGGCATTGAGCTAATACACCGACAGTTTAGAATTATGTGAGAAGATTAACTTCTGCTCCATCACAGGCAATAATCTGTGCGGGAGA
>CAZFVW010000283.1:0-1536 GCA_964522285.1 uncultured Thermoplasmata archaeon
TTTATTGGTATCTGCCCCTGTACCACCCTCGATATCTATCACTATATCGCTGGCGTTCTTATAACTGGATGCGTACCCTGTGGGAACTGATATGTATATATCGGTCCTTTCATTTTTAGCATCCCCGCTCCAACCATCTATAGAGTGTGAATCGTCGTTTTCGAAAACACCATGGCTACTTGATATCGTTGTTACGTCTACCCCGTTCGGATCGCTAGGATGGATCGTGGTAATATTCCCGATCAATGTGTTACCATCTGATGTGGTTTGTGCCGATCCGTCGTAAGAATCCACCGTATATCCCTGGATGGTGGTAGCTACCGGAACAGACTTCGTAGGTACGCTAAAGATGACTAATGAAAAAAGCAATATAGTGACTGCAACTGCATATAGCTTCACTTTCATCGAAATCCTCGATTATTTAATGTTTTATGGTAATATAAATTTTTTGTAGATGATGTTTTCGACACACAAATGACCTTATTCCCTACTTGATTAAACATTATCCATATCCTATCGGGATGAAAACCCTGTTCCGGAAATATCATCTCTGCTCGATGAGGTCTTTGTATAGATCGATCAGTGTTTTGACTATCTTCTCGGGATGGTGGTATCTCTTGATGAATCGTCTCGGGTCTTTTACCTTATCAGGATCTTCGAAACCGTAGAATACTAGATATTTGCTAGGAAAATCAGTGTATGTTCTCAGACCACATGCCATGGCTTCCAACCTTGCCAGCGATACTGGATCGATAAGAGCTCCTATCATCATATTATATCTGTTGTAGAGTTTCGGAAGCTCTTCGTGAGATACGAAATCGAGTTCTTTTACATTATCTGGGAAATCGATATCGTCACCCCAGTTGATGCAGTCGTACCTTTTGTTCTTATCGATGAGTTTCAAGATGCCGCTTCCTCTAGTGAATCTCCCTAATAGTAGGATGTTATCTCTTTTTTCAACGTCCATAGGTCTGAATTTTTCGATGTCAACAGGGTTGGGGAGATAAAGTCCGCGGGCCATCTCCATCAGATCAGGGGTGCTCAAAAGGACTCGATCGGCTTTCTTCCTCAATCTATTGCTTATGAACCTGTGATGGAATGGCAACTTTTCAGGACCATCTTGTGTGATCCGTCTTACGTCGCTGCCGTGGCAGTGGAGGACGAAGGGTATCTTTTTTCGCTTGGCTCGGCGATATGCTCTGATGACGGGCTTTGTAAGGGCGTAATGACCGTGGATGATGTCGAATCCATCTATGTTTCCAGGCTCGAATCTGAGTTCCGAATGGACGCCCTCTTTCTTGAAATATCTCTCATAGGTATGGTATATGTTCTGCATGGGAACTGCGTCTTCAGAGCACACGTGTAGTACTTTCATTCTATTGTAGTAATAATTTGAGAGTAAATTATTCTTTTGGTGGTTTCGATGACGAATTCGAGGTGTGATCGATCTATAGTAAAGTATATAGGTTATTTTGAAAATTGCTGGGATGATATATAGATGAAACCACCGATATTCATAATAGGTTGTGGGAGAAC
>CAZFVW010000284.1:0-1516 GCA_964522285.1 uncultured Thermoplasmata archaeon
CCCTTTTGACTTCTATACCTTCTTTTATGATGAAATCACACTCGCCGTCGTTTTCCCAATAATAGATCTCTTGATCCCTTTCGAAGAGATGAGCGGAGACTGAAATTGTTACGATACATCAGAACAATTGGGTTTTATGTAGTGGTCTACAGACTTTCTTAGGACTAGCTCCCATCGATATCAAACACAAAGACAGAAAACGTAGAGTGGTATGAGCTCGACTTTGGTACCTTCAACGGTTTCTGATCCGTAAGTGTCTTTCGTTAGAAGGTACGGCTTGAAACCCGTTTTATCTGCGGCTTTCACTAGATTGTATAGATCTTTTTCATCGATACTTTTACCATATTTGACCTCCAGTATCATACTGTTTTCTGGGAGAACGATGTCCACTTCTGGATCTTTGAAGTAGTTGGGAGATTCTAAACGCCTGGCATGGTTGAACGCTATAGTTTCAGCTTTGAGACCGTCTTTAGTGGGATATATCCTGTTGTAGGCGTGGTCTTCGACGTACACTTTGGGATTTTTTCGGATAGATCTGTGTTTTGATATAGTGTATGGCTTGCTTCTCTGTATCAGGTACGAATCTTCTAGATAACCAACGTATTTCTTTATCGTTCGGAAGTCCGAGTCTAAACTGTTCGAGAGACTGTTGTAACTCATCCTTTGGGCCGTTTGTGTGGCTAACATGAGAAAGATATCCTTTAAGATGGAACTCCTGCCGACATTGAACAGTTCCACCATATCTCTGAAGAAAACCAGATCGAGGTTCTCCTCAAGATCCTCGAGAGGTCTTTTTGAAGTGTACAACTCTGGTAATCCCCCTTGGTCGAAGTATTCTCTGAACTTGATGGAGATCGGCCTTTCGGGTAGTTCGATATTATTTAGATCTAGCTTGTTCTGTTCTATTCCGTGGTATTTCAGGAACTCTCTGAACGAGAACGGGTACAACCTAGTAGGTGAGAACCTACCGACGAGACTTTCCCCCGCACCTTTTACGATGTTCGATGCCGAGGAGCCGGTTATGGTGAAATCGATGTCCTTGTAATGATCTGTGAAATGCTTCACGTGATCGCTCCATGTTGGAGTGTTGTGAACTTCGTCCAAGAAGAGATGTATAGATCCGTTAAGGTCTGAAACGGGTTCAGCTAGGATGTCTTCACAGAAGGTCTCGACTACCTCCTTGACTTCGATCTGTCTTATATCGAAGGAGAAATAACATGTCCTCTCCCATCCTATCTGCTGGGCTTTTTGTTGAAGGAACTGCAGGAGGAGGGTGGTTTTTCCCACGCGTCTCTGGCCGATTATCCCCGCCGTTCTTTCGATCTCCTCTAACTTTCTTAGAGCTTCCCTCTGGATGATGTGATCTTCGAAATCTATTTCGTGGTCCTTCCATTGAGGGTTGAGATCCTGCAGCAGCCTGATAAGGTATTGTTTTTCCATGATGTAGGTTATGTAACGCCTACATAATAAGTGTTATGGTAATTGTGTAACGGGTACATAGAAAAGGATGTTTAAT